>JADHLS010000176.1 GCA_016780605.1 Reyranella sp. | reverse complement strand
AGGCGCTTGACGGCCTCCGACGGCGTGCCCTTGCGCACGAACAGGCCGGTCCAGAACGGCATCTCGTAGCCCGGGAAGCCCTGCTCGGCGAAGGTCGCCAGCTCGGGCGCCATGCGCCAGCGCGCGGCGCTCAGGATGCCCAGCGGCTTCATCTTGCCGGCGCGCACGTGCGGCAGCAGGTTCGAGGCCTCGAGCGCGCTGAGATCGATGCGGTTGGCCAGCATGTCCTGTATCGCGGGAGCAGCGCCGCGATAGGGAATGAGCTGCAGGCGCGTGCCGGTGCGCTGGGTGAACTCGAAGGTCCAGACATGCGCCGGACTGCCGACGCCTACCGTGGCGAAGGTCGCGGGTTGCGCATCGGCCTTCAAGAGAGCGATCAGCTCGGCGAGGTTGCCGACCGGCAGGCCGGCACGCGCGACCAGCATCAGGGCCGATATGGAGATCATGCCGACCGGCTCGAAGTCGCCCACCACATCGTAAGGAATGGCATAGACCGCCGGGCCGAAGACGTGGCTGTTGAGCTGGCCGACGCAGAGCGTGTAGCCGTCTGCCGGGGCGCGCCAGACCTTGGCGGTGCCCACGGTGCCACCGGCGCCCGAGGCGTTGTCGATCACCACCGATTGGCCGAGCGCTCTGCCCATGCGCTCGCCGATGAGCCGGCCCAGCGTGTCGGTCGGACCGCCGGGCGGGAAGGGCACGACGATGGTGATGGCGCGATCGGGATAGGCCTGCGCCATCGCCGGCGCGGGGAGGACGAGCGCCGCGGCGAAGGCGAGGACGATCAGGCGTCGTGCAGTCATGCGCATCTCCATCGCCTCGAGCGGGAGCAGCCGACAACGCTGAAACTCGGATCGTATCGGCGCCAGTTTGCGCTTGCTGCGGCGCCGTTGACAACCGAACGCCTGCCGATCGCCGCTGGACAATCGAAAGGACTTGGGCTGCCATCGCGGCTACAAAAGAACGCCATCGGGGGGACGCGCATGGTCGACCGCCGTCAGGTCCTTGTGAGTGCCGCCGGAGCGGCGGGCATGCTGGCGGCGGAGGCCGCAGCGCAGACGACACCAGCTGCGCCGGCGCCGACACCAACTGAAGCGCCGTTCGCAATCACCTATATCGAGGTCGAGCGCGGCAAGGCGGACGCCGCGCGCCGACTGTTGATGCGCTATCGCGACGGCATCAAAGGTGCGGTCGAGTTTGCCGTGTTCGAGCAGAACGGACGGCCCGGCCACTTCGCGATTGTCGAGCAGTGGCCGGGCGCCAAGGCGCGCGAGGACAACGCCGCCTCGGCAGCGGGCCAGGAGTTCCGTGCCAACCTCGGGCCGCTCCTGGTAGCGCCTCTCGATGAGCGGCCGCACGCCGCGCTGTCGACTGGGCCGAAAACCACCACGGCAGCCGGGCTCTACGTCGTCACTCACGTCGACTTCGTGCCCACCAAGCGCGAAGAGGGCACCGCCGAGACGCGCAAGCTCGCCGAGGCGAGCCGCGGCACGCCCGGCAATGTCCGCTTCGATGCGCTGGTGCAGGCGAGCCGACCCAATCACCTGACGCTGGTCGAGGCGTGGGGCAACGCCAGCAACCAGGAGACGCACAGCGCCGCGCCGGCCACCCGGTCGTTCCGCACGGCCATCGGGCCGATGAGCGGTAGCCTGTACGACGAGCGTCTCTACACGCTGCTGAAATAAGGTGCGGCACGATCATGCGAACCGTCCTGTCGCGCCGAGGGCTTGTTGCCGGCAGCACCATCGGCCTCGTCGTGCGGCCGGCGATGGCCGCTGACTACACGTTCCGACAGTTCCACAACCAGGCGGCGTCGAGCCCGCTGCATCGTCGCCTGGTCGAGATGTGGACGGCGATCGGCAGGGAAACCAATGGCCGCGTCCGGACCGAGGTGTTCGCCGAGAATGCCGGCATCGCCGGCTCCGATCCGGCGGCGCTCAAGATGCTGATCTCGGGCGAGCTCGACTTCTTCACCCTGATGGGTGGGATCCTGGGCCAGGCGGTTCCGGTTGCCGAAGTGCAGCAGGTTCCCTTCGCTTTCCGGACCGAGGCCGAGGCGCATGCCGCGGCCGACGGGGCGCTGGGCGCCTATCTGCGCGAGGAGATGGCGGCCAAGGGCATCTACGGCTTCCCGGTCGGTGCCTTCGACAACGGCATGCGCCAGACCTCCTCGACGCGCCGGCTGATCGCGGCGCCGAAGGATTTCGAGGGCCTCAGGATCCGCCTGCCGGCGGGGCAGATGTTCATCGACACCTTCAGGGCGCTGGGCGCCGAACCGGTCACCATCAATGTCAACGGCATCTACGACGCCCTCAAGACCGGCAAGGTCGATGCCCAGGAAAATCCGTTGGCCGTCAACGAGGTGTTCAGGCTCTACGATGTGCAGAAGCACCTCGCGATGACCAATCACATGTGGTCGGGGTTCAACCTCATGGCCAACGGCGCGCTATGGCGAAAGCTGCCGGAGGACATCCAGGCCACGATCGAGCGCAATGCGGCGAAGTTCGTGCGCCTTCAGCGCGACGATCAGGGCCGGTTCAACGCCGGCCTGCGCACCACGCTCGTCGAGCGCGGCATGATCTTCAACGACGTCGACCAAACACCTTTCCGCGCCCGCATGGCGCCGGTCTACGCGGCCTGGCGCGAGAAGCTCGGTAACAAGTGCTGGAGCCTGCTCGAGGGGCACGTCGGAAGGCTCGGCTGACCGCACCGCCGCCTACTGTGTCTTAAACGGTATCTCACCCTCGATCATTGCGGCATCGGTCATCGTCCTGACCTGCCAGTGCAGGGTGTAAGCGCCCGGCGGCAGAGTCGGGGCGCGGGCAAACAGGACGTCCGGCGCGGACTGCAGACGCGGCTGAAGCGTCTGCACCACCTTGCCGTCGCGCTTGACCAGCATGACCGAGTGGACGTGATCGACCGGCCTGTCGAAGCGCACGGAGTAGGCCGTGCTCGGCCCGCTGATCGATGCGTCGGCAGCGGGAGTCGATTCCACGACTCGAACGCCTTGCGCCCGGCTGGCCGTCGGGGCGAGCACGAGGCCGACCATCATCAAGCGTCGCAGCATCGTCGCGACCTCGCAGTGCGCGGCAGCGCTTCATAGGCCCGCCACGCCGTGACCGCCTCAGTTGCGCGCGGGCAGCGTGGCTTTTTGCTCCTTCAGGGCCCTTTCCAGGGGCGGGATGCCCGCCGCCGTATTGCCCTTGGCGCATTGATCCATCGCTTCGGCGACCGCTTGGTTGTTCTGGGTGCCGCCGGTGACCTCGCGGTATTTCGCCGTCAGCGCCTGGCAATAGGCGGCATCCGTCATCTGGGCATGGGCGGCCCACGATCCGAGAACTATCGCCGCGATCACGCACGTTCCGAGGATCCTCATGCTTCGCCCCTTTGTTGAAGGTCGTTCGCGCTCCGGGAGAGCGTCGATGGAATAGCTCCGGGCCGAGGCAGCGCCTATGCAATTTCGGCGGCTTCGCGTGGACCTAGTCCCGTGCCTCGCAAGGAGGCCGAAGGCACTTCGCCGAACGCTGCGCGATAGGCGGCGGCGAAACGCCCGAGTTCCGAGAATCCGTACTTCTTCGCGACGGTTGCGACGTTGGCCGTCCTCGGATCGGCGCGCAGCAGCGCGGCGCGCACGCGGTTGAGCCGCCGCAACCGCCCATACCTCGTAGGGCTCATGCCCAGCAATTCGGCACAGCATGCCCGGAGTGTCCGGTCCCGCGCGCCGACCGCGGCGCAGAGTTCCGGCAGTGACAGCGGCCTGTCGTCATGCGCAGCCAGGACCCGCTCGAATCGGAGCATGATGTCGGCACGCTCGCGCTGCGGGCTCGTTGCGCTCGGCGCGTCCTCGCCGGCCAGGCAATTGACCAGGGCGCGGACCAGACCCTGCTCCAAAGCGCGGGCAACTTCGCGATGCGCCGCCATGTCAGGGTTGGTCTGCGCGAGACGGCATGCTTGGTGGTGCAGGCGCAGGAACTCACCCGTTGCACGCGGCGGCGGCCGCCGGATCTGCATCGTCGCAGGCGGCACCAACTCCGAGCCCGCGAGGGCGCGGCTGTAAGTGGCGAAGTCGCCGGCCGTCAGTGCGGCCATGCCCCAGTGACAAGGCCCCCTGGTTCGTTGATGGAAGCGCTCGCCGCGACTGTGAACCACCATTTCACCGCGTTGCAGCGTCCGGCCGTTCCAGATCGTCTGATCGTCGCGGCCCAGTGGGAACGAAACGAACAACGGCGCCGAGGCGAGCGTGATGAAAGCGATTCGCCGCACGTCCTCTTCGAGGCGGGCGATAGCGAAGCGGCGCATGCCGAGCCAGGTCACCCGCGCGCGAAACCTGTCGCCGCCCATCAGGACCAGATCGAGCTCGGCTCCTGGCACGTTTGAGCGATAGTCATCCGGGTTGGTGAAGGTCGCTGTGCCGCATCCAATCATTGGCATCGCTTTACCGCACGGGCAGTATGCGGAGCAGCCCGATCCGAGCTATGCAAAAACGGAAGGCGGGCTTGAGCGCGCCTCCGCCGCCAGCGCGCGTTCTTCGTCGGACACGTCTCCGCGCGGTCACCCAAAGGCCGCAACCGGCAAGGTTGGTCGAACTGCGGCGGTGACAATCACATTCTCGTGCAAGAGGTGTGGTGCCGAATCTGCATAGCGCGCCTCATGCGACGGCTTCGATAGTGCGGTCGAGATCGAGACTGCGTGAGCTTGCGGCACGGAGCTGCGTCCACTGTGTCCGATCTAGAAACATCGTCGCGGGGAATTGGCCATGACCATTGCCACGAAGCTTTCGATCGGATTGTTCGCGTCCATCGCTGCCGCAGGCATGCTGACGCAACCGGCCGCGGCGCAGCAGCAACAGAAGCCCAACATTTTGTTCATCATGGGCGACGACATCGGTTGGATGCAGCCCAGCATCTATCATCGCGGACTGATGGTGGGCGAAACGCCCAACATCGACCGCATCGGCAGCGAAGGTGCGATCTTCATGCACTACTACGCCGAGGAAAGCTGCACGGCCGGGCGCAACGCCTTCTTCACCGGCATGCATCCCCTGCGCACCGGAATGATCCCGCCCCAGCTGCCGGGCAGCACCTCGTGGCTGCGGCCCGGCACGCCGGCGCTTGCGCAATTCCTGCGCGACCTCGGTTACAACACCGGCGAGTTCGGCAAGAACCACCTGGGCGATCACACGGAATCCCTGCCGACGGCTCACGGCTTCCAGGAATACTGGGGCTACCTGTACCACCTCGATGCGATGCAGGGCGTGAGCTTCCCCGACATCAACAAGAGCCCGACGGAACAGGCGATCGTACCGCCCTGCAAGAACACACCGGTGCCCGGACTGTCGGATCCACCCGGTGCCGTCGATCCCAAGACGACGCTCTGCATGATGCCGCCGCGCCCCGTCATCTCCTGCACATCCTCCGACGGCACCCAGAAGAACCAGACCTGCAAGGACGAGGGGCCGTTGACCCTGGAGCGGTCGAAGACGGTCGACGAGGAGATCTCCGCCAAGGTCGTCGACTATCTCGACCGCAACGACCCGAAGAAGACCGGCAAGCCGTTCTTCGTCTGGTACAACCCGGCGCGCATGCACGTCACGACGATGCTGTCGCCCAAGTACGAAGCGATGCTGGGCACACGCGGCGGCAAGGACTGGGGCATCAACGAAGCCGGCATGAAGCAGATGGACGACAATATCGGCTACGTGCTGAAGAAGCTGGAGGACATTGGTCAGCTCGACAACACCATCATCGCCTTCACCACCGACAACGGCGCCGAGGTGATCACCTATCCGGACGGCGGCAACACGCCCTTCAAGGGCGGCAAGCTGACCACGTGGGAGGGCGGCATGCGGGCGCCGCTGGTCGTGCGTTGGCCGGGTGTCATCAAGCCTGGCACCGTCAAGGATCAGATCTTCGCGTCCCTCGACTGGGTCCCGACGTTCGTCAACATCGCGGGCGGCCCCAAGGGCGACGCCCTGAAGAAGCAGATCGAGGCGGGTCAGTACCCCGGCATCGTCAAGACCACGCTCGACGGCGTCGACCAGCGCGACTACCTCGAAGGCAAGTCTGACTCCGCCCGCGATACCTTCTTCTACTACACCGGGCCCAAGCCGTCCGCCGTACGGTACAAGAACTGGAAGTTCTACTACACCATGGTCGGCACCTGCCCGACCTGCGGTCTGACCGGCTCTACGACCTATTCGTGGACACAGCTCACCAACATCAAGCGCGATCCCTTCGAAATCTCGGTCGGTGAGGACACCAAGACCTTGCTCGGCGTCGGCGGGGCCCTGGCAGCGCCCAGCACCGCTTATATCTACGACTGGAACCTGCTGCCGATCGGCCAGATGCTGTGGCTGAGGGAGCTCGAAACCTACGAGAAGTTCCCGCCGATGCAGGATCCAGCCAGCTACAACCTGAGTTCGATCGTGGAGATGATCAAGAACCAGAGCCAGCACAACCCGAGCAAATGACCGGGCAGGCAGGCGGACAGCATGGCGGCGAGGTCGATCCTTTGCAGAGCAGCGATTGCCGTTCTCATGGCCGGTTCGATCGGCGCCATCCGACCGAGCCTCGCTGACGAGCCACTGCCAGCTGCCGCTGGCGACCCGGACGACTGGCGGTTTCGTATCGCCCTGTATGGCTGGGCGCCGAGCGTCGCCGGAAGCGTGACGGCGCACGGCCAGACCGTGGACGTCAATGCGAGCTTCATTCAGATCCTGCAGAAAAGTGATTCCCTGATCGGCTACATGGGCTACTTCGAGGCCGACAAGGGAAGGGTCGGGCTTTACCTCGATACGGTGTGGGCCAAGCTCGGCTTCGACTCTTCCTTGAGCTCCTACCGCAATCCGATCGCCGGGCTGAAGATCAGCACATCATCCAACACCGCCGTCACTTACACGTTCACGATCATCGAAGCAGGTGGCCTCTACGAGATCGCACGCTGGCCGGGCTCGCCAGGGTCGTTCACCGCGCTCGACGGGCTCCTGGGCTTTCGCTACTGGAACAACTCCATAGACCTGAACTTCGACTTCGTCGGCACGGTCGACTTCACGCGCCTCAGCAACCTCCTTGGCCGCGACGTCCAGTTCAGCCGAAGCTTCGCGATCGCCCGGTCCGGCAGCATCGACTGGGTCGACCCCCTGGTTGGCCTGCGGCTCCGCCACCAGTTCACGCCCAGCCAGGACGTGATGCTGCGCGGCGACGTCGGTGGCTTCGGCTTCCAGAACAGGTTCGAGTGGCAGGCTGTCGGCGTCTACAGCTACGCGTGGCAGTTCACAGGCTACCAACTCGCCGCCCTGATCGGCTACCGCGCGCTCAGCGTGAACGCCACCAACGACTTCAACGGCAACGGCGCCAACCTCATCCTGCACGGGCCGATCATCGGCGTCAGCGTGCGCTTCTAAGACGGCTTCATTCAATGAGAGGCGGGCCAGGGCCTTTCCGGTGGCCGGTGGAGGGACATCGACGGCGCTTCGCCAAACAGCAGGCGATATTCCACCGAGAAGCGGCCGAGTTCCCAGAAGCCGTGGTCCGTCGCGATCTCCGTCACCGTCCGGGCCGCGGGATCGGCGAGCAGCAGGGCACGGTGCGCCAAATGCATGCGGCGCAACCACAGATAATGGATCGGTCCCATGCCGAGATGCTCATGGCAACAGGTGCGCAGGGTGCGTTCGGAGACCCCGATCGCCGCGCAGATCTCGGCCAGATAGACCGGCTCGTATCGCCGGGCTGCGAGAAAGTCTTCGAAGTTCGCCACCACCCTCGTCCGTTGACGCGCGGCGGACCTGGTTTCGGTCGGCTGGGTGTCGATGCATTTCACCATCGCCTGCAGCAGCTCCTGTTCCAGCGACTTGGCCGCTTGCGGATGCGCAAGGATGGCAGGTGAGGTCTTCGCCAGCCGAATCGTGGCGTCGTGCAGCGCCATCAGGCGCGTCATCAGCGGCGGATCGGGCCGAACGACATGGGTGCTGGATGGCGGGGTCAGCTCGTGCGCGACAAGGCAGGACGAGGCGTCGGCGAGGTGCTCCGCCGACAGCGACATGGAGGCCCAGCGGCACGGTCCTTTCGTGCGCTGGTAGCTCGTCGCCGCCGGGCTGAAGACGATGATTTCGCCGGGGGTCATCTTGACGCCGGCCTGTCGCACGGGCGCCTGCTCGGGGTCGGCAAGGAACACGATCGGCGCCCGGTTCGGATGGTTGGAGATCCGGACAATCCTGGGCAGGCTGTCCGCGCCGCGCTGCATCAACAGCCGGCCGAGATCGACTTGCACCAGCTCGGCGTGGAAGTCGCCGCGCGATGTGAGCAGCAACTCCACATCCGTGGCACGCACGGCGGCGACATATGCCTCGGGCTGATCGAAGGCGAGGACACGACTGTACGGCATCTGCGCTTCCCCCCGCGGAACTTCCCCCCGCGGTCTGATGCTCGTCAGATCGACATGATTGCAACGATCGCAAGGAGCGGCAAGCAACGCCGTGTTTCGTCGCCGCATATCACGCGATGGCCACCCGCATACTCGGCTGCCGAATCTGCATAGTCGCCCTGTGGTCGTGTCGGCGACTGTCGATCGCCGAGTATCGCCGTGGAGACGACGCTGGCCGCATCGAACACTTCATCGTCGATGAGATACACATGGCTGGCCGCGGGCTGCCTTGGGGTGGCGTTCCTCATTGTCCTGGCCGGTCTGTTTTGGGGAATGGGCGACCTCGGGACACCGGCTCTCCCCGGGCCGTCGACGGCGGGCTTCGTCGACAAC
>JADHLS010000175.1 GCA_016780605.1 Reyranella sp. | reverse complement strand
TCCGGCGCGGCTTTCCGACCGCTTCAAGAAGCCGTTCCCCAATGCCGCCGCGGCCGCCGCCGCCAACAACGGCAAGGCGCCGCCCGACCTCAGCGTCATCGTCAAGGCGCGCGAGGAGGGGCCGGATTACATCCACGGCCTGCTGACCGGCTATGTGCCGTTCGACAAGCTGACTCCGGCACAGGTCAAGGAGTTCTCGGTCACCAAGGACGACAACTTCAACAAGTACTTCCCCGGCCACAAGATCGGCATGCCGCCGCCGCTCGCCGACGACAAGGTGCAGTTCGTCGACGGCACCAAGTCGACCCTGGACCAGCAGGCCTCCGATGTCGTGGAGTTCCTGGCCTGGGCCTCCGAACCGCACATGGAGGACCGCAAGCGCACCGGCGTTCGCGTCATCCTGTTCCTGCTCGCCATGGCCGGCATGATGTACGCGGTGAAGCGCTCGGTGTGGTCGGACAAGCACTGATCTTGGCACTGAGCTTGGTAATGAGCTTGGCACTCGGCCCGGCTCAACCACTGAACGGTCACTGACCAAGACAGCAGTACGAACCGTAAATTTCGTACCGATGCTTGAACCGCAATGGGTCAATCCCAGTTGTGAAAGACGTTCCCTAACTGGAGGACGTCCATGTGTGATTACTCACTAGAGCTCTATCGTTCTCGTCCGGCTGTCAAAGAAGAGCAGTACACGCTCCACCGCTTCCCCAGCGGAACCATGGGCTTCGTATCCGGTGTGGACTGCGACACCGCAGTCTGCATGCCGGCCGGCGCCAAACTTCGCCTCGAAGGCATCAACGAGACCGTGCAGCGCGCCTTTGCCGTCGGCCCGACGGAAGAGGTGGCGATGATCCGGCTCGATGTCACGGGCCACGCCCATCGCGACGCCGTGCGTTTTGCCAACGGTCGCGAAGTGCTGCTGCAGAGCCTCAACGCCGGCGTCTCCGCCAAGCTCGCCCCGCGCGACCTTGACGAGGTGCTGGGTCTCAAGACTCCGGCGACGGAGCTTGTCGACGCCGATTAGGATCGCTTGAGCCGGCGTTCGATCGCGTCGTGGCGCGCCAGCAGGCGGCGGGCGCGATCGATCACCGGGATGTCGATCATCTTGCCATCGACGGTGAAGGAGCCGCGGCCCTCGGCTGCGGCTTTTTCATCGGCCGCGATCAGCTTCTGAGCGTAGGCGACCTCGTCCGCTGAGGGCGTGAATGCCTCGTTCAGGGCCTGTACCAGCCCGGGATGCACGCAGGTGCCGCCCGAGAAACCGAAGCGGCGCGCCCGTTCGGCGCTCTTCTTGTAGGCGGCGGGATCGGAGTAGTCGGCCACGGTGCCCAAAATGCCGATCATGGCCACGCCATGCGCCTGGGCGGCGAAAGCCACCAGCCGCTTGGGCAGCTCCAGTGTCTCGTCGCCGGGAATCGAGCCTGTCTCCAGGGCGAAGTCCTCGCCGCCCAGCATCATGGCGACGACGCGCGGGCCCCTCTCGGCGATGTCGTCGAGCTCGGCGAGCGCGCGCGGATGCTCGATCATGGCGGCGAAGCCGACGCCGCCGACGGGCATGCCGCGCTCGCGCTCAAGCTCGCTCACCGCCTCGTCGAGCAGGCGCAGATGCTGCACGCCCTCGGTCTTGGTGATGAACAGCGCGGAAAGCCCCGGCCGCACGGCCGCCTCGATGTCGGGCATGGCGAGCCGCATCGGCCGGTTGATGCGCACCGCGACATCGGCGCCGCCGCGCACGACCTTCTTCATGGTCTCGGGCAGCATGGCGCGCGCCGTGGGTTTCTCGGCCACGGTCACGCTGTCCTCGAGGTCGACCAGGATGCAATCCGCACCGCGCTCATGTGCCTTGTCGATGAACTTGGGCACATTGCCCGGCACGTAGAGGATCGAGCGCCAGACGGGTGGCGGCGGGCGATTCACTTCTTCTTGCCTCTCGAGATGACGCCGGATTGGCAGAGCTTGTCGTATTCGGCGGCGCCCAGCAGCGGCTTCAGCACCGCCTCATTGTGCTCGCCGATCCTGGGCGCGGCATGGCGCAATGCGCCAGGCGTGCCCGACAGGCGCGGCACCACGGGATGCGTGGGCAGCTCACCCATCTCCTCGTCGGGCACCTCGATCAGGGCCTCGCGCTCCAGCACGTAGTCGTCCTGGACGATCTGCGAGATGTCGTAGACCGGCCCGATGGTGACGCCGGCCTCGTCGAAGAATCTCAGGTTGGTCGCGAGGTCGCGTTCGGCAATGAAGCCGCCGATGATGGCATCGAGCTCCAGACCGTTGCGGACCCGATCGATGTTGGTGGCGAACTTGGGGTCCTTCACCAGCTCGGGCCGGCCGATCTTGACCAGCACGCGCTCGGCCATGCCCTGGGTCGAGGCCGACAGGCACACCCAGTGGCCGTCCTTGGTCTGGTAGACGTTGCGCGGCGCCGCATTGGTCGAGCGGCTGCCGGTGCGCTCCTTCACCTCGCCGGTGAGCTTGTGGTTGGCCGCCTGCGGCCCCAGCACCGAGAACAGCGGGTCGAACAACGGCAGGTCCATGACCTGGCCCTTGCCGCCGTTCATCTCGACCTCGCGCAGGGCGACCATGACGGCGCCATAGCCGTAGAGCGCGGCGATGGCGTCGGCGAGATACATCGGCGGCAAAACCGGCTCGCGGTCGGCGAAGCCGTTCATCGAGGCAAAGCCGCTATAGCCCTCGATCAGGGTGCCGAAGCCCGGCTTGTGGCGATAGCGTCCGTCCTGGCCCCAGCCCGAGATGCGCACGACGATGAGCTTGGGGTTGATCTTGTGCAGCTCGGCCGGCGCCAGCTGCATGTCCTCGAGCACGCCCGGCCGAAAGCTCTCGACAAGGATCTGCGCCGACTTCGCGAGCTCGCGGACGATGGCGCGGCCGGCGTCGGAGCGCAGGTCTAGGGCCACACTCTTCTTGTTGCGGCTGTTGACCTTCCACGCTGTCTCGAGACCCTTGACGCGCCACGAGCGCAGCGTGTCGCCCTCGGGCGGCTCGATCTTGATCACCTCGGCGCCGAAATCGGCGAGCTGCAGGGTCAAGACATTGCCCGCGACGAGGCGCGACAGGTCGATCACGCGGACCCCGTTCAGGGGCCCGCGGGCGTCGGGTGTGAAGCTCTTCTTTGCGGGTCGCTTAGCCAACGTGCTTGCCGAAGAACTCCAGCGTGCGCGCCATGGCCTGCTTGGAGGCCGCGGCGTCGTAGCTGCCGCGCTCGTCGCAATGGAAGCCGTGATCGGCCGGGTAATCGAAGATCTGCACGTCGGGATGGAGCTTCCGGAGCTCGTTCACATGCGTCATCGGGATGTGCATGTCCTTGTCGCCGAAATGCAGCTGGGTCGGCACCTTGGCCTTCTCGCTCTTCAGCCCATGGATGCCGCCGCCGTAATAGCCGGACACCGCATCGGGCTTGAGCCGGGTCGCGGCCAGCCAGGCGATGGTGCCGCCCCAGCAGTAGCCGGTGACCGCGACCTTCTTGGCGCCGCGCCGCTTCAGCTCCTCGATCGCGGCCTCGACGTCCTGCACCGGCTTGTCGAGGCCGAGCTCGGTCACGTACTTGCGGCCCTCGGCGATGGTGTCGGGTGTGTAGCCGAGCTCGATGCCGGTCTTGATGTGGTCGAAGAAGCGCGGCGCGAGCGCGATGTAGCCATCGGCCGCGAACTTGTCGGTCACCGCCTTGATGTGGTGGTTGACGCCGAAGATCTCCTGGATGACGACCACGCCGCCCTTGGCCGTGCCCTTGGGCGTCGCCAGGTAGGCGCCGATCTCGCCGGCCTTTGACTTAAGACGAATATCTTCACCCATGAGAATTCCTCCCGGTTGCGGCGCGCATCTGACATGGTAATGGCGCGCCGTTCAACATGTCCCCACTCGGGGAGCGAAAGCGAGCCAAGAAGCGAGCCATGTACATACCCAAGCACTTCGAGGGCAGCGAGCCGGTCGGTCGCGAGATCATGCAGGCTCATAGCTGGGCCCTGCTGATGACCAGCGATGCCGCGGGCGCGCCGGTGGCCACCCATCTGGCGCTGCTATGGCAGGCCGACGGCTCCGAGCACGGCTCGTTGATCGGCCACATGGCGCGCGCCAACGACCACTGGAAGCTGTTCGATCGGCCGGCCGAGTCACTCGCGCTGTTCTGGGGCCCGCACGCCTATGTCTCGCCGACCTGGTACACGCCTGGCCCCAAGGTGCCGACCTGGAACTACGTCACGGTGCATGCCTACGGCCGGCCGCAGATCATCGACGACACAAAGGGCGCGCTGGTCGTGCTGGCCAAGCTCGCGGCAGCCTATGAGGGCACGGGCAAGGATGCGTGGGGCCTCGGCCGCCTGCCATCCGGCAACGCGGAGATGCAGACCAAGGGCATTGTCGTCTTCCGCATCCCGCTCACGCGCGTCGAGACCAAGATCAAGCTCAGCCAGAATCGCGACCTCGAGGACCGCCAGCGCGTCATCGCCAGGCTCGAGGCCAGCGACAATCAGGACGCGCTGGCCACGGCCAAATGGATGAAGCGCGTCCTGCCGTGACGGCGTTGCGCGAGTTCAAGACGGCCGAGAGCTTCTACAGGTGGTTGGCCAGGAACCACGACAAGGCTGACGAGGTCTGGATCAAGATCCACAAGGTCGGCTCGGGCCTGAAGTCGATCACGCCAAAGGAGGCGATCGACGTCGTGCTGTGCTGGGGCTGGATCGACGGCCTGCGCAAGGGCTTTGACGATAAAAGCTTCCTGCAGCGCTACACGCCGCGCACGAAGAAGAGCGTCTGGAGCCAGATCAACGTCGACAATGTCGCCCGGCTGATCGCTCAAGGCCGCATGACGGTGCATGGTCTTTGCGAGGTCGAAGCTGCCAAGGCCGATGGGCGTTGGACTCGCGCCTACCGCAGCAAAGGCGCGGAAGTCCCCGCCGACCTGCAGGCCGCCATCGACGCCGAGCCCAAGGCGCGGCGCATGTTCGACAAGTTGAGCGCCCAGAACCGATTCGCACTCATCTTCCGCACCCAGAACATGAAGACCGAGGCCGGTCGACGAAGGAAGATCGAGTCCTTCGTCGCCATGTTGAAGCGCGGCGAGACGATTCACCCACAGAAGGCTACTTCGCCTTCAAGAGGTCGGTCACCTTCAAAATGATCAGCTCGTTGTCGTCGGACTTGCCGAGCGCACGGCCCGACGAGAAGGGCAGGTTGTTGTCGTTGCCGACGATGATGCGCTCGCCGTCGATCACGTCGACATTCTCGATGGTGAAGAACGGGAAGGTGAGCTTGCCGTCCCTGCCACCCTGGCGCGCGACCTTGTTGGGATCGTCGATGTCCATCAGGTCGATATAGCCCACCTTCTTGACGAAGCCGTCGCCGTCGGCCTGGCCGAAGTCGACCTTGTAGATGCGCTTGAACTTGGCCGGCACGTTGAAGCAGTCGGGCTTGATCGCACCCGGTGCACAGGCGAGCGCGGGATCGCCCTCGCTGTCGTCGCGCTCGATGATCAGGCCGCTCTGGGCATCGATCAGGTTGAAGTCGCCGATCGCATTGCCGGGCTGCTCCAGGGCGTACTTCCAGCTCTTGCCGGTCCACGCACCCTTGTCGACGTCGAACTCGAGGATGCGCAGATACGACGTGCCGTCCTTGGACTCGGGCTTGCCGTCCGCCGTCACCAGCGCGCCCTCGAGCAGGGGATAGAGAAATTTGCCGTCGGGCGAGGCCGCCATGCCTTCGAAGCCCTTGCTGCGGCGGACCTCGAACTTCACCGGGCCGGGCGCCGCCGGCAGGGTGAGGTTGGGGTTGTCGGGCGAGCGCACGACCTTGCCGTCGACCACGGCGTCGAACACCTGCAGCACCTTGCCGTTCTTGTCGGTCTTGATCAGGAACGGCCCGAACTCATCGCCGAACCAGAGGTTGTCACCGATCGGCTGGATCGATTCGATGTCGAAGTCCGAGCCGGTGAGATAGCGCTTGGGCGTGTTCTCGTTGACGATGCGGAACGGCACCTTGCGGTCGGGATCGTGCAGGAACGTGGTCGACACGCGCTCGACCGCGCCCGTCTTCCAGTCGGGCCTGAGCACATGGAACATCAGCATGGCGTCGGGCGAGTTGGCCTTCGAGCCGAAGCCGTTGTCGGTCAGCGTGAGGAACGTGCCGTCCTTCATGTTCTTGATGCCCGACAGGCCCTGCACCGGCTGGCCCTTGAACGGCAGGCTGATACCGGTCGGGCGCGGCGCGTTCTTGTCGGACAGGGCGGAGATGCCGGGCACGCTCTCAGGCGTATCGACCCTCTGGCCCGGCGGGCCGGCATAGCGGCCGGAGATCTGCAGCTGCTCGGGGGCATCGGCGGGCGCCGGCACCAGGGTCAGGGCCGGCAGCACGGCATGGCCTTCGAGGACCGCGGGATACTTGGTCTGAGCCATGGCGCTGGTGGCCACCAGTAAGCTCGTCGTTGCGATCAGAAATCGTTGGGCACGCATGCCTGTCTCCCCGTTGAATGATAGGAAGGTGTTAATCCGCCGCTACTACGGTTTGGCGACGCCTGCTGTGGAACGTCACGGAACTGAAATATGATCGCCATATTGCTATCGCCGCTGCGGTCTAACCCGGCCGGAAAGCATCAAACGGAGACCAGGATGGACCCGAGCGGCGACGACATCGGCACGAACCCCAGCACCGAACCCTCAATGGCCGAGTTGATCGAGCGCCGGCTCGGTCGGCGCGCAGCGATGCGTGGGTTGGCCGGTGTGGGCGCCGTTGCGGCTTTCAGTCAACCGGCGTTGGCACAGGCGGGCGGGCCCTCGACGCTCACTTTCAAGGAGCTGGCGCACACCCTGGATGCAGACCAGCACGTGGCGGACGGCTACGACATGAAAGTGTTGATCCGCTGGGGCGATCCCGTGATGCCCGGAGCGCCGGCTTTCGATCCGGCCAACCAGACCGGCACCGCCCAGGAAAAGCAGTTCGGTTACAACAACGACTATCTCGGCCTGCATCCGCTGCCCGCGGGCGACCGCAGCGGCGATCGCTTCCTGATGGTCGCCAACCATGAGTACATCAACTCCAACCTGATGTTCGCGGGCCTGGGCGCCGGCCGCGACGCCAACCTCAAGACCTCAAAGGCCCAGGTCGAGGTCGAGATGGCAGCAGTCGGCGGCGCTGTGATCGAGATCGCGCGCGAGAACGGCTCGTGGACGGTCGTGCCCAGCAGCAAGTACGCGCGCCGCATCAGCGCCAACACGCCGATGGATATTTCCGGCCCGGCCGCCGGCCACGACCTGATGAAGACATCCGCCGATCCGGCCGGCCGTAAGGTGCTGGGTACGATCAACAACTGCGCCGGCGGCGGCACGCCGTGGGGCACCTGGCTTACCTGCGAGGAGAACTTCGACGTCTATTTCGGCGGAGACAGCTCCAAGCTGCCGCTGCCGGAGATGCAAAAGCGATACGGCGTCGGCCGCGCCACCGGCTACGGCTGGTTTCGCCACGTCGACCGCTTCGATCTCTCGAAGGAGCCCAACGAGCCCAACCGCTTCGGCTGGGTGGTCGAGATCGATCCCTACGATCCGGGCGCCGCTCCGGTGAAGCGCACGGCACTGGGCCGCTTCAAGCACGAGGGTTGCACCTACGCCATTGCCAAGGATGGCCGCGTTGCCTTCTATAGCGGCGACGACGAGCGCTTCGACTATGTCTACAAGTTCGTCACGGCCAACCCGTGGAATCCCAACGACCGAGCCGCGAACAAGAATCTGCTGGATGACGGCACGCTGCACGTCGCCCGCTTCGAGGCCGACGGCAGGGTGCAGTGGCTGCCGCTGGTGCAGGGCCAGGGGCCGCTGACATCCGAGAACGGCTTTGCCAGCCAGGCTGATGTCGCGATCAAGGCGCGCCTCGCGGCCGACCTCCTCAAGGCGACGCCGATGGACCGGCCGGAGGACATCGAGACCAATCCCGTGAACGGCCGCGTCTATGTCGTCCTGACCAACAACAGCCAGCGCAAGCCCGATCAGGTCGACAAGGCCAATCCGCGTGCCGGCAACGATCACGGCCACATCCTGGAGATCACGCCCAAGGACGGCGACCACGGCGCGACCGAGGGCACGTGGTCGATCTTCCTGCTGGGCGGCAAGCCCGGGCAGGACGCGGGTGCGCGCTATCATCGGGCGACGTCCGACAATGGCTGGCTGTCGTGCCCCGACAACATCGCTTTCGACAGCAAGGGCCGAATCTGGATCGTCACCGACGGTGCGCCGACGGCGGCCGGCATCGCCGACGGCGTCTATGGCGCCGACACGGCGGGATTCGGTCGGGCGCTCACCCGCTGCTTCTACCAGGCGCCGACCGGTGCGGAGGTCTGCGGGCCGATCTTCACGCCCGACGACAACACCTTCTTCATCGCCGTCCAGCATCCCGGCGAGGACGCGGGCTCTACCTTCGAGAAGCCGTCGACGCGTTGGCCCGACTTCAAGGACGGCATGCCGCCGCGGCCGTCGATCGTCGCGATCACCAAGAAAGGCGGTGGCGCGATCGGGTCATAGCCGGGAACGCGCGCCCAGCTATGAATCGATGACCGCCATGGCGTCGATCTCGAACAGCCAACCCGGCCGCACCAGGCGGCTGACATAGATGAAGGTGCTGGTGGGTGGTGCGGCCGTGTTGACGTAGCGGTCGCGGACGGCGCGGTACGCCGTCATCTGGGCCGCATCGACCGAGGCGACGCAGTAGTTGTTGATCTTCACGATGTCCTTGAAGGTGCCGCCGGCCGCCTTCACCGCGGCGTC
>JADHLS010000174.1 GCA_016780605.1 Reyranella sp. | reverse complement strand
AGCGGCGCCAATTGTTCCAGCCTAAGGTCACGCCGGGGGGCCAGGAGGGTTAGTGTTTTTCCGGCAATTACTCGCACTTCTCGTGCTCCTTGCTGCGGCCTGCGCGCCGCAGGACGCCGTGCAGACGGCGGCGTCGGCCGGCCGACCCGGCATCCCGAGCCTGCCGCGCGAGCTCGAGCGTGATGTCGGCCCGGCCTATCCCGATGCCAGACTGCAGACCTATGTCGATCGCGTCGGCCAGAAGCTGGTGGCGCAGGCTGGCCTCTCCGGGGGTTACCGCTTTGTCGTGCTCGACCAGCCGCTGGCGAACGCCCATGCCGCCGGCGGTTATGTGATGGTCACACGCGGCCTGCTCGCGCTGCTCGATGACGAGGCCGAGCTCGCCGCAGCCATGAGCCATGAGCTCGGCCACGTCGTGCAGCGCCATGCCGCGCAACGTGCGCGCCAGCGCCAGAGCGTGCTCGATGCCGCCGTCGAGGCCGCGGTCTCGACGGGATCCGTCACTGTCGGACGCTCGGTGGCCCGCGACGGCCTGCTGGCGCTCCGCCGCTACTCACGCGAACAGGAGCTGGAGGCCGACAGGATCGGCGTCGCCATGCTGGTCAAGGCAGGCTATCGCGGCACCGCCATGGCGAGCCTGATCGACAAGCTGCGCCACCAGGGTCAGCTCGAGCTGCAGCTGATGGGCGAGGCGCCGGACTCGATCGACCGCCGCAGCTCGACCTCGACCCATCCGGCACCGGTCGAGCGGCGCGAGGCGCTGCAGGCCATCGCCGACGCCCTGGCGCCCGGCGAGTCCAATCACCCTGCCTATCTTGCGGCCATCGACTATATGTCGGTCGACGATCCGCCGCAGGAGGGCTTCGTGCGCGGCAATCGCTTCATGCATCCGGTGCTGAAGCTCGAATTCACCGCGCCGCGCGACTTCCGGCTGTTCAACGACAGCGACGGCGTGCTGGGCGTCGGTCGCGACCGTTCCTTGCTGTTCTTCGCCTGCACCGACGGACCGGTGCCGGGCGACCTGGCGGACTGGATGCGCAACCGGTTGAAGCCGACCCCCTCCGACATCCAGCCTACCGTGATCGGCGGCGCCGAGGCCGCGATCGGCGCCCGGCCGCGCGGTTCCGACACGGGCCTCGGCCAGGCGCGCTACGTCCTGATCCGGCATGGCGATCGCGTCTGCTTCTTCAATCTCCTGAGCGACGGGCCGGACCGGGACCATCGCATCGAGGTCCTGGTCGACGCCGCCCGCACCTTCCGCAGCCTGTCCGATGCCGAGGCCTCGGCGTTGCGGCCCTATCGCCTGCACGTCGTGCCCAGCGCCGGCACCTCGGCGGCGCAGCTCGCTCAGCGCCTGCCGTATACCGACTACAAGATGGAGCGGCTGCTGGTCCTGAATGGCGTCGACAGCGGCGCCGATCTGATGCGCTTGCCCCAGGTGAAGACCATCGAGCCTTAATCTGGAAGGACATGAAAAAGGCGGCGCGACTTTGCAGTCGGCCGCCTTTCAACTCATTTCGTGCCAGGCCCGCGATCAGGCGACCTTCTGCAGGACGCTGTTCAGCTTCTGGGTGGCTACGTCCTTGTCGATGCGCTCGACCGCCGCCAGCTCACGCGCCAGCCGATCCAGCGCCGCCTCGTAGATCTGGCGCTCGCTGTAGGACTGGTCGGGCTGACCGGCATTGCGATGCAGGTCGCGCACGACTTCCGCGATCGACACGGGATCACCCGAGTTGATCTTGGCTTCGTACTCCTGGGCCCGGCGGTTCCACATGGCGCGGCTAACGCGGCTGCGGCCCTTCAGGGTCACCAAAGCGTTCTCCATGATCTTGCGCGAGCTGAGCTTGCGCAGGCCGGAAATCTTCGCCTTCGCGACCGGCACGCGCAGCATCATGCGCTCCTGCTCGAACGAGATGACGAACAGGTCGAGCTTATGCCCGGCGATCTCCTTCGCCTCGATGTCGATCACGCGGCCGACGCCGTGCGTCGGATAGACCACGAAATCGCCCTTCTCGAAGGCAAACTCCTTCGCCTTGGCCGTAATCTTTTTCGGCTTGGCCATATCTTCTAGTCCCTTCACGTCCTACCCCGCGCTGAAGCGATACCGCGACCTCCGCCCACGCCCCCTTGCGTGTCGGCTCGATGCCGGGTATCCATAAGTTGCTTTCGGATACCCACCTGGACACCGAGCCGGCGGCAGATCGTCCTGGAACCGCCTCCGACGCCCCCCTTATACCAGAGAATCGTGTCGGAGTCGCGGCCGATGTTGCATTTCGGCAACGGTCTGCCTATGCAACAGTTGCATGACTGTCGCAAAAGATGCGTCTGAGGCAGGGAAAGCGACTATTCCTAGCGGGCGGCGGGCTTGTCCGAGAAATACTTCGCAAATTTGTCTTTTTCGTCCTTAAAATTATCTGCGTCGGCCGGGGCTTCCCCCTTGCGGGTGATGTTGGGCCAGCCGGCCGACATGTCGCGGTTGAGCTCCAGCCACTTCTCCAGGCCCTTCTCGGTATCGGGCAGGATGGCGTTGGGCGGACACTCGGGCTCGCAGACGCCGCAATCGATGCATTCGTCCGGATTGATGACCAGCATGTTCTCGCCCTCGTAGAAGCAATCCACGGGGCAGACTTCGACGCAGTCCATGTACTTGCACTTGATGCAAGCCTCGGTCACCACATAGGTCATCAACCACTCCTGAGCGGCGGCGTGCTTAACGCGGGCAGCCGGCCGACGCAAGCTGATCGAACAGCGGCGAATCAACCGGCGTCGATTTCGTCATACAACGCGCGCGCCTCGGGCGCCGGCCCGCGACGCTCGCCCAGCGCCACGATGCGGACCACGCGCACGCGCGGACCCAGTGCAAACGTCAACACCATGCCAGGCGCCACGGTGGCGTGCGGCTTGTCGACCACACGGCCGTCGATACGGCAGCGAGATTTCTCGATGAAGCGCGTGGCAAGACTGCGAGACTTGAAGAAGCGCGCTTGCCACAGCCACTTGTCGAGCCGCATCGCGCCTCAGGCTTCCACGGGCGGCTACTTCTTTCCGCCGAGCTTCAGCTCAAGCAGCTTGGCGAACGGCGAATCGGCCGCAGCGTCGCCCTTCTTCTCGGTCGTGGCGTAAAGCCTCAAGGCGGGACCGCCGCTGTCGCGGCGTGGCGGACGCGGACCGCGCCGGTCCTCGCGCGGCGGACCCTCGCGCGTGCCGCTCCCCGGCGGACGATCCTCGCGCCGCTCCCGGTTGGGCGGGCCATCGCGGCGGCGCTCGTCCTTGTTCCGCTCCTGATTCCGCTCTTGGCCGCGATCTTGCCGAGGCGAATCGGCGAAGAACTGCCGCTCGTTGGGCCGCTCGGGTCGCTCGCGACGGCGCTGGTCGCGTTGCTGGCGCTGCTGCTGACGTTGGCGCTCGCGCTGCTCCTCGCGCTCGCGCACGAAGCGCGGCTTGACCGAGAAGGCATGGAGCGGGCCGTGTTCGTCCGACGGCGGATGGACGCGGTAGCCCAGGCCGCGCAGCACGTTGGCCATCTCCGGCTCAGAGCAACCGACCAGAGACATCATCTGCGGCGTGGCGCGGAACCATCCCGGCGGCAGGGGACGCGGGCCAGCCTTCGGCTCTTCCTTGGCCGTGTCAGCCGCCGCGGCCTCGGCAGGCTCCTCGGCTTTCGTCTCCTCGGCCCCGGCTTCCTCGAGCTTGGCTTCCTCGACCTTGGCTTCCTCGGCCTCCGGCGCTTCGGCGGTGGCTTGTTCTTCGGTCTTTGGCTCCTCGGCAGCAACAGGCTCGGCGGTGGCGAGCTCGGCCTCTGCCGATGCAGACTCCTGCACGGGCGCAGGCTCGGGAGCAGCTTCGGCTGTCGCCTCGGCGATCGGCTCGGGCGCTGGCTCGCTTTCGCCAAAGGCCGCAGCGACGATCGCCCATTCGCTGATCTCATCGGCCGACGCGGCGGCCGCGCTGGGCGCTGGCGTCGGCTCGGCCTTCTTCGGCTGATTTTGTTGAGTCTGCTGGCGCTGCGCGTCGCGCGCGGCCTCCCGGCTTTCGCGCACGGCCTGGCGCGCCATCGCCGCCAGGCGCTCGACCATGTCGGCGCGGATGGCGTGATCGCCGAGCGGCAGATAGCCGATGGTGGCGTAGAAATCGCGCGGCGCACCCTGGGGCAGGTCCATCGAGGTGCGGCCCTCGGCTGGAAGCGGCGGGATGGTGTCGCGGTTGTTCGCCACCATCCAGAGGCCGGCGCGCAGCCGGATCGGCACCGGCTTCAGCATGCTGGGGAAGTAGAGCGAGTAGACGCCAACGCGCACGCCCAGCCGGGCCAGCGCCTTGCGATCTTCCTCGGCCAACTGCGCCAGCTGATCTTCGATCGGCCGACGCGCCAGCACGCCCAGGCCCTCGCACAGCTGGAAGACGATGCCGCGTGCGCCGGCCGGCAACTCGGTCGTGGCGCGCGCATCCATCAATTCGCTGAGGCCGAGCCGAATGCGCGTTTCCACCCAGGTCGCGGCGCGCTTGCGCACGTCCTCGCGCGCCGGTCCGTCGAGCAGATCCGACGGCAGGGCTTCGACCTTGGGTGCCAAAATGTCACCGCTCGGCAGCAGGCGCGCGACCGGCCCGCCTCCCCAGCACACGCGCAACTGCGAATCGAATACCAGCTCGCCGTCTGGAGAATTGGTGAAGGCTTGCAGGCGCACAGGCAGATCCTGGCGCAGCGCCCGTAACGCCGCACTCAGCACAGCCTTCTGGTCCGCATGTCCCTCGGTCGTATCCGGCACGAAGCGGAACCCCTCGATGCGGCCGAGATGCTCTCCTTCGACCGACACCTCGCCCGCCGCGGCGACCGACGACGTCATTTCACCCTCATCACGCAATCTTCGTACAAGCAGGGCCGCGCGTCTATCGACAAACCTTTGCGTCAGACGCTGGTGCAGCACGTCCGACAGCTTGTCCTCGACGGCGCGCGTCCGCTCCTGCCAATGCACCGAACGCTGGATCCAGTCCGGACGATGCGAAATATAAGTCCAGGTTCTTACATGGGCGATGCGCGCCATCAACGTGTCGATATCGCCGTCGTAGCGCTCGAGCCGCTTGATGTGGCCGTCGATCCAGTCCTCCGGCAAGCGCTCGCCGCCTTGCGTCAGGTGCTCGAACAACTGGCCGAGCAGGCGGGTGTGCTCCTCCGTCATCGTCTTGCGGAAATCCGGCACCTGGCAGACTTCCCAGAGCAGCTTAACGCGCTGCGGCGTGTGCAGACGCGGCAGGAATTCCGAGTGCGTCGACAGGGTCTGCAGCGCGAGTTGGTCGTCCTGCTCGCGCACCCTTTGCAGCGCGGCGTGCGGCGGTGGCCGGTTGAGCGAGGCGATCAGGGCCGGCACCGAATGGAAATGGAGATCGCTGTTGCGCCATTGCACGTCACGCAGCGGATCGAAGCGATGATTCTCGATCGACTCGACCAATTCGGGGTCGAGCGGACCCACCTCGGCCGTGGTGCCGAAGGTGCCGTCGTTCATGTGCCGTCCGGCGCGGCCGGCGATCTGAGCCAATTCTACATTGCGCAGCGGGCGCAGCGTGCGGCCATCATATTTGCGCAAAGAGGCGAACCAGACATGGTTCACGTCCATGTTGAGGCCCATACCGATCGCATCGGTCGCCACCAGGTAGTCGACCTCGCCCGACTGGAACATGTCGACCTGGGCGTTGCGCGTGCGCGGACTCAAGGCGCCCATGACGATCGCCGTGCCGCCGCGCTGGCGGCGGATCAGCTCGGCGATGGCGTAGACCTCGCTCGCCGAGAAACCGACGACGGCCGAGCGGCGCGGCAGGCGCGTCGCTTTCTTAGGCCCGACATAGGAGAGGTTGGAGAAGCGTGGTCGCGCCACGATGTCGATGTCGGGCAGCAGACGATTGAGCACCGGGCGGATCGTGTCGGCGCCCAGCAGCATGGTTTCATGCGTGCCGCGTGCGTTCAGGACGCGGTCGGTGAAGAAGTGACCGCGCTCGGGATCGGCCGCCATCTGCACTTCGTCGACGGCGAGGAACGATACCGTACGATCGAGCGGCATGGATTCGACGGTGCAGACGAAATAGCGCGCGCCGGGCGGCGCGATCTTCTCCTCACCGGTGATCAGCGCCACCTGTGAGGCGCCTTTGACCTTGACGATGCGGTCGTAGTTCTCGCGCGCCAGCAGGCGCAGCGGGAAACCGATCATGCCCGACTCGTGGCCGAGCATGCGTTCGATGGCGAGGTAGGTCTTGCCGGTGTTCGTCGGCCCGAGGACAGCCGTCAGCCGGCCGGCGGCGCTGGAAAGCGACATCATCCCAACATTGCGCGCGCCTGCGGCGGGCGCAAGTCCCGCCCGATATCCGCTTTTCTCTCGCCACCCGGCTCGAGGCGCCTATATCCTGGGTAACCGCTGGGGGATTCACATGCACCGACGGGACGTCATCGCGCTGCTCGCAAGCGGTGTCGTGGCATGGCCATTCCGAGGTCGCGCACAGCAGATCAAGCGCGTCGGTGTTCTGATACCTTTCACGGAAGACGATCCGGACGCACGCAGACAGTTGGCCGCGTTCCGGACGGAGCTACAGCGTCTCGGCTGGACCGACAACCTGCGCATCGAGGCGCGGTGGGCTGGCGGCGATCGTGATCGCATCGGCATGTTGGCCAAGGAGCTCACGGCGCTCCGCCCGGATTGCATCCTGTGTCGCACGACCCCGGTGGCCAAAGCGCTCCTGCAGGAAACCCGCGACATTCCCCTCGTCTTCGTCAACGTCTCCGATCCGGTAGGCGACGGTCTCGTTGCGAGCCTGGCGCGGCCGGGCGGCAATGTGACCGGCTTCACCAATGTCGAGGATTCACTCGGCGGCAAATGGCTCGAATTGCTCATGGAGATCGACCCCAGGGTGGCTCGGGTTTCGGTGATGTACGACCCGAAAACATCGCCCGGCGGGGGTGCCTATTACATTCGGCAGATCGAACAGGCCGCGGCGGTGTTGCGCCTGACCACCGTTCCCGCGATCGTGAATACCGCGGCCGAGATCGAGCGTGCGGCGGAGGCGGCCGCCCGTGAGCCGAACAGCTCGCTGCTCGTCTTGCCCGATGTCACCACCACCAGCCATCGTGACATCGTCACCGGCCTGGCGATGCGGCACAGGCTGCCGGCGATCTACTCCTCCAGCTATTTCGTCCAGGGCGGCGGACTGATCTCCTATGGCGTCGAGATCAAGGATCTCTATCGGCGGGCCGCAGGCTACGTCGATCGGATCTTGCGCGGTGCCAAGCCGAACGAGTTGCCCGTGCAGGGCCCGGTCAAGTTCGAGCTCGCCATCAACCTCAAGACCGCTGCGGAGATCGGGCTGACCGTGCCGCCGAACCTGCTCGCTCGTGCCGACGAGGTGATCGAACAGAACTGAGCGACGCCTAGCCGGAGACCATTGGCTCCAGTTTATTGCAGCCGATCACCGGCCCGTGGTCGGCGCCCTGCACGATCACGGCGGCGCCAAGCCCGGGCTGCAGGCGCGCATCGTCGACGGCCCAGCTGGCGGCCGAGCCGTTCCAGCGCCCGAGCACTTCGAGGCGGCGCACGATGTTGAAGTTCTCGAGCATGCGGCCCTGATTCTCACCGCTGGCGATCGGCGTCGAATGGCGCCGGTCATACAGCGCCAGCGTGACATCGACCGGCGGACCATCGAGCTCGAAGGCCGCGAGCTTCACTGCGAGCGCACCGTTGGCATTGCGCGACAGCTCCGGCGTCGCGCGCCGCGGCGAACGCCGCTGCGCCTCGGCCAGCAGCTTCTCGATGCCGGCGCGCTCGCGGCCGGTATCGTGGCCGATGCCATCGACCACCATCTCGGGGGTGTAGACATAGCGCTGCTTCAGGACGCGCGCGTAGGCACGCTGGCGATCGGTGGTGGCGCGCGTGGCGAAGGCGTCCTTCCAGCCGATGTAGTCCCAATAGTCGACATGGAAAGACAGCGCGACGATGTCGGGCCGCTTGGCGAGCGCGCCGAGATAGGCATCGGAGGGCGGGCAGGAACTGCAGCCTTGCGATGTGAAGAGCTCGACCGCCCACGGCCCTTCGCCGGCGCCGGCCGGCTTGGCCGAGGGTGCGCGTACGTTCGCGAGCGCAACGCCTACCGCTGCGGCGCCGCCGATCAGCAGGGATCGCCGCCCCGCATCCAACACTCTCACCATCGCTGAAAGATGCGCGCCAATGGGACTTCCTGCCAATCAACAAACAGTTAGCCCGTGATCACGAGCCGATCGCGCCGGCTGGACTCGCCCAAGGTAATATTATAACAATTCGCCCCATGCATGAGCCTGTTTCACCCGGCACCGCCTTGCTCGCCATGAGCGCGTCCGCTCGCATCGCGGCTGCGCTCGGCGTCTCGGTGCTGCTGTGGCTTGCTGCATGGTGGGCGCTATGAGCGCTGCAAGCGCTCCTGGTCCGGCGCTGCGGCTAGTGAACCTGACGGTGAGCTACGACCGTCATCCCGCCGTGCATCACGTGTCGGCGGAGATCCCCGCAGCCGAGATGACGGCCATCGTCGGCCCCAACGGCGCGGGCAAGAGCACGCTCCTGAAGGCGCTGCTGGGCCTCGCTCCGCACATCGAGGGCAAGATCGAATCGACGGCCAAGCGCATCGCCTACCTGCCGCAGCAGGCCGAGATCGACCGGTCCTTCCCGATCTCGGTGTTCGACACGGTGCTGCTGGGCCGCTGGTCGCGCTTCGGCGGCTTCGGCGCCGCCAACCGCGTCGACATCCACGATGCACAGCACGCCATCGAAGCGG
>JADHLS010000173.1 GCA_016780605.1 Reyranella sp. | reverse complement strand
GGCAACGGCTTGGGCTCCGGCAACGGCGTCACCACGCAGGTCGGCCTCTATGGCATGACCGGCGACGGACCGGCTTATTTCTCGTTGGGCGGCTTCTTCGCCAACCACCGCATGACGACCAACCGGGCGCCGTTGGGCGACCAGCTCGCGGCGAGCTTCGATGCCCAGAGCTACGGCGGCCGCGCCGAGGGCGGCTGGCGTTTCGATGCTGGCTCGCGCGCCTTCGGCATCACGCCCTATGGGGCGCTGCAGTTCCAGCTCTTCCATACGCCCGCTTACAGCGAGACCGACCTCACCGGCCTCGGCTTCGGGCTGGCCTACGCGGCCTCAGACGCCACCTACACGCGAACCGAGATCGGGACGCGCTTCGACAGCAGCATCGACGTCGCCGACAAGCCGTTGATCGTGCGCGGGCGCTTGGCATGGGCGCATGATTTCATCAGCAGTCCCGGAGTCAACGCGTCCTTCCTGCAGCTGCCGGGCTCGAGCTTCGTGGTCACGGGAACGACGCCTCCGCCCGATGCGGCACTGGTGTCGATCAGCGGCGCCTACGCCATCACCGGCCGCCTGATCTTGTCGGCAAAATTCGACGGCGAGTTCTCCGGCGTCAGCCAAGGCTACGCCGGCATGGCGTCGCTCCGTTACAGCTGGTAGTCGCCGCGAGCACACCACCAGCTGCATGGTCGCATGCGGAGGTATGCATCGTCACCACGTCATGCGCACGTTGTCGGTCGTGACGTACCGGCCGCCCGAGAGATAGGCGAACAGCGCACCGACCAGCACGACCAGCGGACCCGCGGCCAGCAGGGCGCGGCGCAGGGTGCGCGGCTGTTTCAGCCGCTTGATCGTGTCCCTGGCGATGTTCTGGACAGCGACCTCGTCGGCGAGTCCCAGCGGCCGCACCAAATCGCGATTAGCCATTGGATACTCTCCTCTCGCCCATGGCGTCCTTGGCCGCCGCGGACTTGCCGATCAGGTTGGCTTTCATACGTAATAGAACGTCGAACAGTCGGTCGCGATCCTCCTCGGCAACGCCCTCCATGGCCTGGCCGCGCGTGAGCGCGCCGGTCGCGAAGATCTCGGCGAGCAGCGGATGCGCCGCATCCGTGAGCCGCAGCAACCGGATGCGCCGGTCCTTGGGATGCGCCCCGCGCGAAACCAGCCCCATCTGCTCCAACCGGTCGACAAGGCGCGTGAGCGTGATCGGTTCCACCTCGAGGATCTCGGCCAGGGTTCCCTGCTGGATGCCGTCATGCCGTGCGAGATGCGCCAGCACCGAGCACTGCGAGCGCGTCAGTCCGAGCTCGCGGGCGTTCTGCTCAAAGCGCTTGCGCATCAGCCGCGCCACGTCGTGCAGCAGGAAGCCGAGATTGCGGTCCAGATTGTCCATCAAAGTCTCCTAAGCACGCCTAATATAAGCATGCTTATGATTTTTTTGAAGGACGCACTAATTATCGACCTAACCCTTTGGAATCACTCGAGACCCTGAATTCGACAGAGGGCGCTTACGGTACGCAATAATTGGCCGCCCGCAGGATGCGCGGCGGCATTCGCGGGCCATTTTCCGCTGGCCTGCGTTCGCCTTCTGTTCTATACTGTGGTTATCGCCTAGTCGGCCGCGACGCCGAAGCCCGCGCGCTGGATCGCCTTGGTGATGGCGGGCACGTCGGCCCCGGCGGGCAGGCGCATTTCGCCGCTCTTGAGGTCGACGGAAAGCGGCGCGGTGCCGGCACCGGTCGCGGCGCGCGTGACGGCCTTTACGCAGCCGTCGCAGTCCATGCCGGTGACCTTGAGGATGAGTTCTTGAGCCATGTGATATAGCTACGCGCCCGCCGGCCCGGCCGGCAAGGGCAAATACGGGGTTCTTTGTGAGCGGCGACATCTCCGATTTTCGCGGGCTTCTGGCCAAAGTGGGCAACGGCGAGCGGCTCTCGATCGAAGAGGCCGAGCGCGCCTTCGACATCATGACGTCGGGCGACGCCACCCCGGCCCAGATGGGCGCCTTCCTGATGGCCCTGAAAGTGCGCGGCGAGACCGCCCAGGAGCTGGCCGGTGGCGCCCGTGCGCTGCGCGCCAAGATGCAGGCGGTGAAGGCGCCGCCTGGCGCCATCGACATCGTCGGCACCGGCGGCGATCACCATGGCACCTACAACGTCTCCTCCTGCTCGGCCTTCGTCGTCGCCGGCGCCGGGGTCCCCGTCGCCAAGCACGGCAACCGCGCCTTCACCTCGAAGTCCGGCGCGGCCGACGTGCTGTCGGCGCTGGGCATCGGGCTGGAGCTGCCGATCGAGAAGCTCGAGCAGGCGCTGACTGAAGCAAAGGTCTGCTTCCTGATGGCGCCGCGCCATCACGGCGCCATGCGCAACGTCGCAGGCCCGCGCGTCGAGCTCGCTCCCTCGCGCACGATCTTCAACCTGCTGGGACCGATGTCGAACCCCGCGCTGGTCAAGCGCCAGCTGGTCGGCGTGTTCGACAAGCGTTGGCTGAAGCCGGTGGCCGAGGGGCTGGGCCAGCTCGGCCTCGAGCGCGCGCTCGTGGTCCACGGCCAGGACGGCATGGACGAGATCACGACCACAGCCAAGACCTGGGCCACCCTGCTCGACAACGGCAAGGTCAGCGAGATCGAGATCGCGCCCGAGGAGATCGGCGTGAAGCGCGCCTCGATGGCCGAGCTGAAGGGCGGCGATCCGCTGCACAACGCCGAGGCGATCCACAAGGTGCTGCGCGGCGAGAAGAATGCCTTCCGCGACATCGTCGTGCTGAACAGTGCGGCGGCCCTCATGGTGGCCGGCAAGGCCAAGGATCTGCGCGAGGGCGCCAACCTCGCCGCTCAGTCCATCGATTCCGGCAAGGCCGCGGCCGCCCTCTCGACCCTGCAAAGGATCTGCGCATGAGCGACACGCTCACCAGGATCACGGCCGACACGCGCAAGCATGTCGAGGCGTGCAAGGCCCGTCGGCCGCTGGCGCTGGTCGAGGTCGCCGCCAAGGCCGCCGATGCGCCGCGCGGCTTTGCCAAGGCGCTCAAGGCTACCATCGCCGCCGGCCGTTACGGCCTGATCGCCGAGATCAAGAAGGCCTCGCCCAGCAAGGGCCTGATCCGGCCGGACTTCGACCCACCCTCCCTCGCGCGGGCCTACGAGCGTGGCGGCGCCACTTGTCTTTCGGTGCTGACCGACGAGCCCTACTTCCAGGGCAAGGACGAGTTCCTGGTCCAGGCGCGCGCGGCCACCAGGCTGCCGGTGCTGCGCAAGGACTTCATGATCGACCCCTACCAGATCGTCGAGGCGCGGGCGCTGGGCGCCGACTGCGTGCTGCTGATCATGGCCTGTCTCGAGGACGGGCAGGCCGCCGACCTGGCCATGCTGGCGCACCAGTGGGGCATGGACGTGCTGGTCGAGGTGCACGATGCGGTCGAGCTCGGCCGTGCGCTCCGGATCGAGAGCGACCTCATCGGCGTGAACAATCGCAACCTCAAAACCCTTGCCGTCGACCTGGCGACGACCGAGCAGCTGGCGCCGCGTGTGCCGAAGGATCGCGTGCTGGTGGCCGAGAGCGGGCTCGGCACCCCGGCCGACCTTTTACGCATGTCCAAGGTCGGCGCCTCGGCGTTCCTGATCGGCGAGAGCTTCATGCGCAAGCCCGACGTCGAGGCGGCGGTGCGCGAGATCCTGGCGCGCAAAGCGGAAGCGGCATGAGCGTGAAGAAGAAACTGACCCACTTCGACGAGCGCGGCAATGCGCACATGGTCGATGTCGGCACCAAGGACATCACCGAGCGCGTGGCCGTGGCCGCGGCCAGCGTCACCATGCAGCCCGCGACTTTGAAGCTGATCAAGGACAAGAAGGCGGCCAAGGGCGACGTGCTCGCCGTGGCCCAGCTCGCCGGTATCATGGCGGCCAAGAAGACGCCCGAGCTTATCCCGCTTTGCCATCCCCTGGCGCTGAACTCGGTCGACGTAAAACTCTCGCTCGACGCCAAGCGCAGTGCCGTCGACATCGAGGCGACCTGCAAGCTCAAGGGCCGCACCGGCGTCGAGATGGAAGCGCTCACCGCTGCCTCGGTGGCGGCTTTGACGGTCTACGACATGTGCAAATCGGTCGACCGCGGCATGGTGATATCGGGCGTGCGGCTCTTACATAAGTCGGGCGGCAAGTCAGGGACGTGGAATGGCTAGCGCCCCTCTTCTCTCCGTTCGCGACGCCCACGCCCGTGTGATCGCAGCGTTCGAGCGGCTGCCGGCCGAGACCGTGTCGGTCGCCGATGCCGCGGGCCGCGTCCTCGCAAGCCCGGCCAAGGCACGCTTGACCCAGCCACCGGCCGACCTGTCGGCGATGGACGGCTATGCCGTGCGCGCCGAGGACGTTCCCGCAGCACCCTCGACGCTGACCCTGGTCGGCCAGGCGCCGGCCGGCGGTTCGTACGACCATGCGCTGAAGCCCGGCGAAACGGTGCGCATTTTCACCGGCGGGCCCTTGCCCATGGGCGCCGACGCCATCGTCATCCAGGAAGACACCAAGGCCGAGGGCAACAAGATCACCATCCTCGAAGCGCCGCGCATCGGCCGCCACATCCGCAAGGCCGGACTGGACTTTTCGGCGGGCGACGCGCCGCTCCCGGCGGGCCGGCTGCTCACCACGCGCGATGTGGCGCTGGCGGCGGCGATGAACCTGCCCTGGCTTTCGGTTCATCGAAAGCCGCGCGTGGCGATCCTCTCGACCGGCAACGAGCTGGTGCTGCCAGGCGAGCCGGTCGGACGCAACCAGATCATCTCCTCCTCCGGCATCGCCGTGGCGGCCCTGGTGCGCGCCTGGGGCGGCGAGCCCACGCTGTTCGACATCGCGCGCGATGAGGAGAAGCTGATCCAGGACGCCATCGCCGCAGGCGCCCAGCACGATCTTCTGATCACCTTGGGCGGCGCTTCGGTGGGCGATCACGACCTGGTGCAGGCCGCGCTGAAGGCCCAGGGCTTCAGCCTGGATTTCTGGCGCATCGCCATGCGCCCCGGAAAGCCTCTGATGTTCGCCGCCAAGGACCGCGCCCGCGTGCTCGGCCTGCCGGGCAACCCGGTCTCGACCCTGGTCTGTGCCCTGCTGTTCATGAAGCCCGCCATGGAGCGCATGCTGGGCCAGCCAGGCGACGTTCCGCCGACCGTGCCGGCCAAGCTCGCTGTCGACGTGAAGCAGAACGACAATCGCGAGGACTATGTCCGCTCCCGGCTGGTGCGCACCGCCGAGGGCCTCACCGTCGAGCCACATCCCGTGCAGGACAGTTCAATGCTCTCCGTCATGGCCTGGTGCTCGGGCCTTATGATCCGGCCACCGTTCGATTCCGCACGAAAGGCGGGCGACACCGTGCAGGTGATCGACCTCGAAGCCATCCCCGGCGGCTACTGATCCCCGGTATCCTCGGGATAAGTTGACATTCGGAAAGAACTAAACTAGAACATGCAGCGGGTTTCAGGATTTGTTCCGAAATCTGGTAGGCAGTCTGGGGAGAAGACGGTGTTAACCCGCAAGCAAAATGAACTGCTGATGTTCATCAACAAGCGCCTCAACGACGACGGTGTGTCGCCGTCGTTCGATGAGATGAAGGAGGCGCTGCGCCTGAAGTCCAAGTCCGGCATCCACCGGCTGATCACCGGGCTGGAGGAGCGCGGGTTCCTGCGCCGCTTGCCGCATCGTGCGCGCGCTCTGCAGGTTCTGAAGCTGCCCGATGCGGCCGCCATGCCCGCCGCCAACGTCACGCCGCTGCTCGCCCGCGCCGGCATGGCCGAAGGCCGCGAGAGCTTCGTGCCGCAGATCATCCGCGGCGAGAAGGTGCCACTGGCGGGCGCCATCCAGGTCGCCAACGAGGCGCAGGCGCTCAGCCTCCCCCTCTATGGTCGCATCGCCGCCGGCACGCCGATCGAGGCGCTGCGTGACAACTCCACCACAGTCGATGTGCCGGTGACGCTCCTGAGCTCGGGCGCCCACTACTGCCTCGAGGTCCAGGGCGATTCGATGGTCGAGGCCGGCATCCACAACGGCGACATCGCCATCATCAAGAGCGCCGACACCGCCGAATCGGGCGAGATCGTCGTCGCCCTGATCGACGACAGCGAGGCGACGCTGAAGCGGCTGCGCAAGAAGGGCGCCTCGATCGCGCTGGAGCCCGCCAACGCCGCCTACGAAACGCGGATCTTCGGACCCGACCGCGTCAAGATCCAGGGCAAGCTCGCCGGGCTCTATCGGCGCTACAACTGACGCCGACGTAACCAACTCTCCGTTTGCTGGCTGGCGGACAGATCGGCGCGGCGCCTAGCGTCGCGGCATGACCACGAACGATCACGCTGCCATCCGGCAGACCGCCCTCGACTACATCGAAGGGTTTTATGACGGGGACGCCGCGCGCATGGAGCGCTCGCTGCATCCCGAGCTCGCCAAGCGCATCGTCCATCCCGATCCCGTCTCCGGTCGCAGCCATCTCGCCGAGATGAGCGCGCTTGCCCTCACCCGCTTCACCCGCGACAAGGCGCAACGGCCGACACCTGCCGCCGAGCGCCAGCAGGACGTGGTCGTGCTCGACGTATTCGAGAATGCCGCCAGCGCCAAGGTGATCGCCTCGGCCTGGATCGACTACTTGCATCTCTCCCGCTTCAACGGCCGCTGGGTGATCGTGAACGTCCTGTGGGAGATGAAGCCCGGTCAGCCGTTCGTCGCCTACTGGTAGACATTGCCTTTCTATAGCACTTAAGTTATAATTCCGGGATGCCGCGTCATATGCCCGGCGCCTTCACGGGCGCGGTCTGGCGGCTGGAACTGCCCGGCACCCACGGCCGGTCGCCGCGCGCGGCGTTGGCCGTCTCGCGCCGCACGCCCGCCTCGTCGAGCCACAGCGCCTGGCTGCCCTCGCGCCAGGCAACGCGGCGGTCGATCACCAGACGTGGCCCGACGCACCGGCCCTGCGCATCGACAGTGGCGAGCACGATGTCGGCGCTGCCGCAGGCCTCGGCCAGGCGGCGATCGTCGCTCACCAGGGCGACGCGCCACGGCCCTTTGCGCCAGCGGCAGAGCCCGGTGCGGCAGCCGAGGCCGGCCGCCTCCTCGTCGGCGCTGACGGTCCAGCGCTTGGCGCCCTCCTGCCCGCTGCGCCGCGCCCAGGCATCGGCGACGAAGCGGTCGGTGCGCGCCGAAGCGACGTGCACCACGCCCTTGTCGTCACGCAGGCCGAGCACGCGGCCGTCGTCGCTCATCAGCAGGTCGGGCGGGCGCGGCGGCCCCAGCAGCAGTCCGATCACGACCACCGGCAGCCCCGCGAAGCGCCAGCGCCGGCGCCACAGGCAGAACCACAGGCCGCCCAGCGTGATCAGCCACAGGCTGGCGCCCGGCATCGACGGCACCAGCGTCGCGGCATCAGGCCAGTTGCCGACGTACTTGGCGATGGCGTTCAGCCCCTCGACACCCCAGCCCATCGGCACCAGGGCGAAACGCTCCAGCCCGAGCGGCATCAGCAGCATGGCGAGCAGGCCCCAAGGCATGATCCAGAAGCCGGTGAGCGGCACGCCGAGAAGGTTGGCGATGACACCCAGCAGCGACAGCCGATTGAAGTGATAGGCGGCGAAGGCGCCGGTGGCGATCGAGGCGATCAGCGTGGTGGCAAGACTGGCGCCCAGCGCCGCCACCAGCCGCCACAGCCAGCGCAGGCTTGAAAGCTCGGCACGCTCGTGCAACCGGCGGCGCCAGCCCGCTCCCGCCTCCCAGGCCGCGATCAAGGCCACCACAGCGGCGAACGACATCTGGAACGACGCACCGGTCAGCGCATCGGGCGCCACCGCGAGCACGATCATCGCCGACCAGGCGACGAGCCGCAGCGACAGCGCCGTGCGGTCGAGCAGGATCGCCAGCAAGGCAAAGCCCGCCATGGCGCAGGCACGTTGCGCCGGCACCGGCGCGCCGGCGAGGGCGGTGTAGAACAGCGCGACCATGAGCGCGAGCACGGCCGCGATCTTCTTGGCATCGACGCGCAGCGCCAGAGCGGGCACCAGCGCGATACCGTAGCGCAGCACGCCCATCACCAGGGCCACCACGAACACGATGTGCAGTCCCGAGATCGACAGGATGTGAGCAAGGCCCGAATCGCGCATCGCCTGAGTGATGTCCTTGTCGACGGCGGTCTGCTCGCCGGCAAGCAGCGCCGCGGCGACACCGCCCTCCGGGCCGGGCAACGCCTTCATGATGCGGTCGGTGACCTCGGCGCGCAGCGCGTCGATCGCACGCACCAGCCCGTCGGGCCTGCCGGCTTCGACGATCGCCGCCGGCGCCAGCGCATAGCCGACGCCACCCAGCTGCTGATACCAGGCGACGCGTTGGAAATCGAAGGCGCCGGGTGCAGCCGGTCCCGCCGGCGGTGACAGGTTCGCCAGCACCAGCAGGCGGTCGCCGACATGCAGCGGCGGCGCCCCCTTGCTGAGGGACACACGCACCCGCAACGGCATCATCTCGATGGGCGGCGCGCCGTTGCCCTTCAGGCGCACGGCTTCCAGAACGACGCGCACGCCTTCGGGCAGACGCTGGATGTCGGCCACCCGGCCCTCGACATTGATGTTGAACACCGGCCGAACGAGGGTCGGCGCGGCGAGACTTGCGGTGCGCCAGGCCACCAGGCCGAAGCCGATCGCGGCCGCCACCAAGCCGATCGCCACCGCTCGGGCGAGGCTACCGGTGGGCACGAAGAAGGTGAGCGCCAGGGCGGCAATGGCCAGCAGCGGCCCAAGCCACAGCGCAGGCTCGCTCGGCAGCTCGAAGTA
>JADHLS010000172.1 GCA_016780605.1 Reyranella sp. | reverse complement strand
GACGCCACCCTGCTGCTGATGCCGGCCTGGACGCGGGCCCAATCTACCGAAGGAGGGGGGAGCCACATCGGCGTCAAGGTGGTGAGCGTCTTCCCCGACAACGGCAAGCGCGGCCTGCCCTCGATCTATGGCCAGTACCTTCTGCTCGATGGCACGACCGGGCAGACGATCGCCTTGCTCGACGGCACCATGCTGACCAAACGGCGCACCGCCTGCGCCTCGGGCCTCGCCTCGCGCTACCTGTCGCGCCCGGAGTCGCAGCGCCTGCTGATGATAGGCACGGGCGCGTTGGCGCCGGAACTGATCCGGGTTCATGCAAAAGTGCGCCCGATCGACGAGGTCGCAATCTGGGGCCGCAGGCCCGAGCAGGGCGAGAGGCTGGCCCGCGACCTTTCGTCGGTGCTGCCGCGTCTGCTGTCGCGGCCAGTCACGGTACGGTCCGTTACCGATCGCGCTGAGGCCGTCGCCGCGGCTGACATCATCTCGTGTGCGACGTTGTCGAGCGCCCCACTGGTCGAAGGCGATTGGCTGCGCGAGGGCCAGCACCTCGACCTGGTTGGGGCATATACGCCGCGCTTGCGTGAGAGCGACGACAAGGCGGTGGCGCGCGCCCGGGTCTACGTCGATACCCGCGCCGGTGCCCTCAAGGAGGGCGGTGACATCGTCCAACCGCTGGCCAACGGCACGATCGGCGAAGCCCACGTCATCGGCGACCTCCATGAGCTCACGAGAGGCGAACGGAAGGGGCGCGCGCCGGGCGACGTGACTTCGATCACTCTCTTCAAGTCCGTCGGTGCCGCGCTGGAAGATCTGGCGGCCGCCGAACTCGCCGTCACGGCTCGATAAGCGCTCCCTGCTGCTTCAGTGTCGCGATCTCCGCCTCGCTGACGCCGGCCTCGGAAAGAACATTGCGCGAATCCGCACCCAGCAACGGCGCCATGCGGCGGATGGCGGGCGGTGTGCGGCTCATGTGCATGGGCGGCTCGACCATCATGACCTCGCCCTCGCTGGGATGCGGGTACTTCTTGAAGAGCTGGCGCCACACAAGATGTGGGTCCTCGAACAGGTCGGCCGGTCGAGATACGGGCGCATTCGGGATCTGCGCCTTGTCCAGAAGCGTCACCCATTCCGCCGTGGTCCGGGTCGGCGCCAGCGCCTCGACCATGGAATACATGTCGTTGATGTGCAGCGAGCGGGCGTTCAGCGTCGCGTAGCGCGGGTCCTGCAGCACCTCCGAGCGGCCGACGATCTCGAAGAAATTGCGCCAGTGCTTGTCGTTGTAGGGCAGGATGGCCATCCAGCCGTCGAGGGTGCGGAAAGGCTTGCGGGTGCGGGCCAGCAGCCGCGTATAGCCGACCTCGCCCTCGTCGCTGAAGGTCCGTTCCCAGAGATGCTCGACCATCAGCCAGGCGGCCATGGTCTCGAACATCGGCACCTCGACGAACTGGCCCTCGCCGGTGCGTTGGCGATGCATCAGCGCTGAAAGCGTGGCGAAGGCGAAGGTGAGGCCGACCGTCTTGTCGGCGATGATGGTTGGCGGATAGCGCGGCACGTCGTCGCCCGCCGCGCGGCCCATCAGGTCGGCGATCCCGAAGCGGGCCTGGATGGCGTCGTCATATGCCGGCAGCTTGCCGTAAGGACCATCGGCCGAATAGCCGTAGGCGCCGACATAGACGATGTCGGGTTTGACCCGGCGGATCGCCTCGTAGCCCAGCCCCAGGCTCTCGATGGCCTGGGGCCGGAGCGCATGCACGAAGGCGTCGGCCGTGGCGACGACCTTCAGCAGGGCGGCCCGCGCCGCAGCGTTTTTCAGATCAAGGCACAGCGAGCGCTTGTTGCGATTCACGTAGAGGTAGGTCGGCCCCATGCCGGGGGTCTTCGCCGGCTTGCCGATATGGCGCACCATGTCGCCTTCCGGCGCCTCGACCTTGATGACGTCGGCACCCTGATCGGCCAGCAACATGGTTCCGTAGGGACCGAGAATGATGTTGGTGAGGTCGACGATCCTGATCCCTGCGAGTGCGCCCGGCATTTTTCTTTCTGCTCCGATGATGAAGCCGCGAGACTGCCATTGCGTCGGTGGTGCGTCACCGGGCCTGCCATTGCGGCGCAAAACACGGAAGCAGCGCCAACTATCAGGGGCAGCTGCACGCGCGGATACAATCTGTTGCGCACATGGGTCTGCATTGCTGACGGGCACGATGTCGGCTTCGCGACATCCGCATCATGCGCTGGCGCCGAGTCTCTTGCGTCGACGACGTGCGCGGCACGCTTGCGCGAATGAGTCAAGCGGTTCGCTCATTTCACCGCATGCGGCGGGTGTTATGAGACCGTTGTGCTACGCGCGCTGTCGGTGTAGCCAAGGAGCAACAAAGGCGGGGGCGATGCGGAGCAACGTCGCAAGAAGACAGCAAGAGACGAAGCCGGCATCATCAAGTCCGGCGTCACGGTCCTACCGCATCGAAGAGCAAATTGGTTATCTGCTGCGCCGCGCCCATCAGCGGGCCTCCGCCATCTTCCAGATCACCATCGGCGATCCCAACATCACGCCGACGCAGTACTCGAGCATGGTGAAGCTGCACGAGTACACCGAGCTCTCCCAGAATCACCTCGGCCGACTCGTCGGCATGGACAAGGCGACGATGCAAGGCGTCGTCCGCCGATTGAAGGAACGCCGACTGGTCGATTCGCGTCCGCATCCCGGTGACGCGCGGCGCACGCTGCTCAGCCTCACCACCGAAGGACAGCGCATCGTCGCCAAGTTGTTGGTCAACGGACCGGCGGTCTCGCGCGAGACGCTGAAGCCGCTCAACAACCAGGAGCAGCGCCAGCTGCTCGAGCTCTTGTCCAAGATCATCTGAAGAGAATCGCTGTCGCGTTTGACTCGCGGGCATTTGCGCCGCACGCTGCTCGGCCAATTGTACGTACACGAACGATATGGGTTCCTACCTTCGTCCGCATACTCTTGAGGAGGCGCTGGGCGCCCTCAGCCGGCCGCACACGGTGCTGGCTGGCGGCACGGATTTCTTCCCGGGCCGGGTCGGGCGGGCGATCGACGAGGACGTGCTCGATATCGGCGGAATCGGCGATTTACGGGGCATTTCCGAGGATGATGGCGGCTGGCGGCTGGGCGCCACCACGACCTGGCGCGAGTTGATCGAGGCGGATCTGCCGCCCCTGTTCGACGGGCTGAAGCAGGCCGCCCGCGAGGTCGGTGGCCGGCAGATCCAGAACGCCGGGACCCTCGCCGGCAACCTCTGCAACGCCTCGCCGGCGGCCGACGGCGTTCCCTGCCTGATGGCGCTCGATGCCGAGGTCGAGATCGCGGGCCCTCGTTCGCGACGCCTGCCGCTTCGCCACTTCATCACGGGCGTGCGCACGACGGCGTTGGCGCCGCGCGAGTTGGTGGTGGCCATTCACGTGCCGCGACCGCGCCATGATGCGAGGAGCGCGTTCCTGAAGTTGGGCGCGCGACGTTATCTCGTGATCTCGATCACCATGGCCGCGGCCACTGTCGAATTTGTCGACGAACGTGTCGCTACTGCGCGCATCGCCGTCGGCGCCTGCTCGCCTGTCGCCGAGCGGCTCCCCGCACTGGAAGCGGCATTGGTCGGAGTGCCGCGTGACAGTCTGGCCGATCGCGTCGATGTCGCGCAGCTTGCGCCGCTGTCGCCGATCGATGACCTGCGCGGCAGTGCCGCCTATCGCCGGGACGCCGTCGTCATCGTGCTGCGCCGCCTGCTGGCGGCCTTCGCGGCATGAAGGTCGACTTCACGCTGAACGGCCGGATGGCGACCTGGAGCGGTCCGCCCATCACGAGACTGGCCGCGGCGCTGCGCAACGACCTTGGCCTGACCGGCACGAAGATCGGATGCGATGCCGGCGATTGCGGCGCCTGCACCGTGCTGCTCGACGGTCGACAGACCTGCGCCTGCCTCGTGGCCATGGGGCAAGTCGGCAGCCGCACGATCGAGACCGTCGAAAGTCTCGGCGACGGCAACGACACACTCGATGCACTGCAGAAATCCTTCCTCGCTCATGGCGCCGCCCAGTGCGGTATCTGCACGCCCGGCATGCTGATGGCGGCCATCGAGCTCATCCGACGCAACCCGCGACCCTGCCGCGGCGACGTCCAGGACGCGCTGGGTGGCGTGCTCTGCCGTTGCACCGGCTACGCCAAGATCGTCGATGCGGTGATGCAGGCGACGGCAGCGCCCGACCCAGGGCCAGCCGCCGGGGCAGCCGTCGGCGCGCGGCTGGCGCGTGTCGACGGCACCGCCAAGCTCACCGGCCGCGAGGCGTTCGGTGCCGATGCGGTTCCGCGCGACGCGCTCTGGATCCGGGTCGTGCGCTCGCCGCATGCGCGGGCGCGCTTCACGCTCGGTGATCTCGGTCCGCTGCGCCGGCGGCTGGCCGCCGTGCTGACGGCGGCGGACGTGCCGTCGAACGGCTACGGCATCTACCCCGACATCAAGGACCAGCCGGTCCTGGCCGACGGCTGTGTGCGCTATCGCGGCGAGGCGGTCGTTGCCCTAGTCGGTTCGCGTGAGGCCGTCCTAGCGATCCGCGACGACGAGGTGCCCATCGCCTGGACACCCGAGCCGCCGGTCCTGGGAATCGATGCGGCGATGGCCGCGGACGCGCCGTTGGTGCAGGCCGACAAGCCCAAGAACCTGTTGCTGGAGGGTGGCGTGCGGCACGGCGATGCCGCCCGCGCCTTCGCCCGCTGCGCCGCCGTGGCCGAGGGTGTGTTCGAGACCGCCTTCGTCGAGCATGCCTATATCGAACCCGAGGCCGGCTGGGCCGAGCGGGTCGGCGATCGCATCGAGATCCATGCCTCGACGCAGACGCCGTACATGGACCGCGACGAGATGGCGATTGTCATGCGGCTGCGGCCTGAAGCCGTGCGCATCGTGCCGACCGCCTGCGGCGGCGGCTTCGGCGGCAAGCTCGATCTCTCGGTGCAGCCGTTGGTGGCAATCGCGGCCTGGAAGCTCGGCCGGCCGGTGGCCTTCGTTTATACCCGCCCGGAGAGCATGGCGGCTTCGACCAAGCGCCATCCGGCGCGCGTCGCCGCGCGCTTCGGCTGCGACGCCGAGGGCCGGCTCGTGGCGTGCGACGTCACCGCCACCTTCGATACCGGCGCCTACGCCTCCTGGGGACCGACCGTCGCCAATCGCGTGCCGGTGCACGCCATGGGACCATACCGGGTGCCCAACGTGCGCACCTGGGGCGAGGCCTTCTTCACCAACGGCCCGCCGGCCGGCGCCTTCCGCGGCTTTGGCGTGCCGCAGGCGGCGATCGCCCACGAGGCCCTGATGGACGAGCTGGCCGACAAGCTCGGCATCGACCGCCTGGAGTTCCGGCATCGGAATGCGCTGCGCATCGGCGATACGACGGCGACCGGCCAGACGCTCGTCCACTCGGCGGGACTTGCCCAATGCCTCGACGCGCTGCGGCCGCACTGGCGCAAGGCGCATGAAGAGGTCGCAGCGTTCAATGCGCCCGGTGGTGCGTGGCGACCCAGCTCAAAGCGGCGAGGAGTGGGAATCGGCTGCATGTGGTACGGCATCGGCAACACCTCGATGTCCAACCCCTCGCGCATGCGGATCGGCCTGTCGCCGGCCGGCACGCTGACGCTCTACAGCGGCGCCCTCGATATCGGCCAGGGTTCCAACACCATCATGGTCCAGATCGCCGCCGATGCGCTGGGCCTGCCGGCCGAGCAGTTCAACCTGGTCACTGGCGACACCGACCTGACGGCCGATGCCGGCAAGACCTCGGCGTCGCGCCAGACCTTCGTCTCGGGCATGGCGGCAGAGCATGCGGCGCGCGACTTGCGCCAGCAGATCCTGCGGTTGGCCAATGCCGGTCCGGACGCCACGCTGTCGCTGGACGGCGCGCGCCTTGCGGTGCGCGATGGTGCCGAGGTTCGCACCATCGAGCTCACCACCGTGGGCACGCTCATGGGTGAGGGGACCTTCGATCCGCCGACCACGCCGCTCGATGCCGACGGCCAGGGCATCCCCTATGCGACCTATGCCTTCGCCGCCCAGATGGCCACAGTCGAGGTCGACCTCGAGCTCGGCACGGTGAAGGTGCTGCGCATGGTGGCGGCGCACGATGTCGGCCGGGCGATCAACCCGACGCTGGTCGAGGGCCAGATCGAGGGCGGCATCGCCCAGGGCCTGGGGCTGGCGCTGATGGAAGAGTACCTGCCGGGCCGCACCGAGAACCTGCACGACTATCTCATTCCCACCATCGGCGACGTGCCCGAGATCGAGTGCATCCTGATCGAAGATCGCGAGCCGCTGGGGCCATCGGGTGCCAAGGGCGTGGGCGAGCCCGGTCTGGTGCCGACGGCGCCGGCGATCCTGGGCGCCGTTCATCACGCCACCGGCGTGCGCGCGAGGCGCGTGCCGCTGTTGCCGCACCGGCTGCGTGAAGCCATCGTTGCGCAAGGGAGTGGGGCGCGAGGGAAGGGACCATGAGCGACGACATTGCGCTCTCCGAGGCCGAGGCCAAGGCGGGCATCGTGCGCTGCGACGCCTGCCCGGTGCTGTGCCGCATCCGGCCCGGCCGCGCCGGCGCCTGCGACCGCTACGCCAACGAGGACGGCAAGCTGGTGCGCGTCGATCCGCTGGTGCTGCTGGCCAAGCCCGACCTGGCGCGCGTCGCCTTCGTCGAGGGCAGCGACGCCTGGCGCGGTGAATTGGGCCGCGGCGAGGGCGCCTTCGTCACCGGCATTGGCGCCACCACGACCTATCCCGACTACAAGCCCGCGCCCTTCATCGTCTCGTCCAGGCACGATGGCGTCGACATGGTGACGGTCGTGACCGAGGGCATCTTCAGCTACTGCGGGGTCAAGGTGAAGATCGACACCGACCGCTATCTCGGGCCCGAGCAGGCGGCGGTGCGAGCGAACGGCGAGGCGGTGGGCCATGTCACGACGGCCGAATACGGCTCGCAGATGCTGTCGCTTGGCGGCGTGCATCACCTGGTCGGCGGCAGCAAGAAGGAAGGCGTCGTCACCTGCGAGGCGCTGCTGGCGCTCTGCAATCGCGAGGCCGTCGAGCTCACGATCGACGATGGCGCCACGATCGTGGTGCAGGCCAACAAGCCACCGGTGGTCAACGGCACGCGCGAGGAGCGCATGCGCGTGGGCTGCGGCTCGGCCGCCATCGGCATGTTCGCGCCGCAATGGAAGGATCATGTCGATGAGGTGATCGTGGTCGACGACCACATCACCGGCGTGCTGAGCGAGCACCAGGGTGGCCGCTTCCTCGACATGAAGCCCGCCGGCATCCGCGTGCGCGGCCGCAAGTCGACGCCGGGCCGCTACTTCCAGGTCGCCGAGCCCGGCCTGGGCTGGGGCGGCACCAACGTCACCGATCCGCTGGAGATCATCGAGAAGATCGATCCCAAACAGGCCTGGCCGGGGCTCAAGCTCCTGATGGTCTCGACCACCGGCGAGCATTCGGCGTGGTTCGAGCTCGACGGGGCTCTGAAACCGCAACCGGCGGAAATGCCCGCGGCGGTGCGCCACGTCGTCGAGCGCATTGCCGAGAACTGCGAGCCCGCGCTCTGCACGGTGTTGTTCATGGCCGGCGCCGGCGGGTCGCTGCGCGCCGGCGTCACGGAAAATCCCGTGCGCCTGACGCGCTCGGTGCGTGATGCGCTGACCAAGGTCACGCTGGGCGGCGTGCCCGCCTATGTCTGGCCGGGCGGCGGCATCACCCTGATGGTCGATGTTGCCCGGATGCCGGAGAAGTCGTTCGGCTACGTGCCGACGCCGGCGTTGGTGGCGCCCATCGAGTTCACCCTGCGCGCCGAGGACTACGCGGCGCTGGGCGGCTACGCGGCTCGTGCAGTCACCCTTGAGGATGTGCTGCGCCGACACAAGGTCCGCCTTGACGAGGGTGGCAAATGAGCGCGGTTGCCGCGCGCTTGCCCGACGGTCGCCTGCATCTGCAGCACGGACCGATCGATCTCATAATCGAGGCATTCGGCCCGGCATCGGAAGTCGAGCGCGCCTATGGCCAGGCGATCGACCGCTTTGCCGACATCCTGCCGACTCTGGTGCGCGAACTGCCGACCCTGCGCCGGCCGATCGGCGATGCCCGGCCGCTGCTGCAAGGCCCGGTAGCGCGCCGCATGGCCGAGGCCGTGTGGCCGCATCGCGCCGTCTACATCACGCCCATGGCCGCCGTCGCCGGCGCCGTCGCCGACGAGATGCTGCAGGCGATGGTCGCCGGCCGCACGCTCGACAAGGCCTACGTCAATGACGGTGGCGACATCGCCATCCATTTGACGGCCGGCCACGAACTGCGCGCCGGCATTCTCGCCGATGTGCTCAATGGGGCGCTCGAGGGCGTCGCCCGCCTCACCCACGACAGCCCGGTGCGTGGCATCGCCACATCGGGTCGCGGCGGGCGTTCGTTCTCGCTCGGTATCGCCGACTCAGCGACGGTGCTGGCGGCAACGGCTGCTGCTGCCGATGCTGCCGCAACCCTGATCGCCAACGCGGTGAACCTCGACCATCCGGCCATCAAGCGTCGACCGGCGCGCGATCTCGATCCCGACAGCGACCTCGGCGGCCTGCCGGTCACCGTTGCGGTCGGTCGGCTATCGGACGCAGATATTGCCGGGGCCTTGGATCGTGGCGCCGTTGAAGCGCGTCGCCTGCGGCTCTGCGGCCTGATCGAAGGCGCGGCGCTGTCGCTCTGCGGCCAGTGGCGTATCGAAACCGCAGGCACGATGCTTGCTCACAGAATAGCGGGATGAGCGCGAGTTGAGCTTGTGATGG
>JADHLS010000171.1 GCA_016780605.1 Reyranella sp. | reverse complement strand
GTCTCGGCGTAGTTCACATGAACGCCGGGCGTGAATTTCAGGCCAGGGATTGTCGCGGCATACACGTCGGTGAGACCGAGCGGCGGATGGTCGGTCATCAGATGGCCGCCGCACTTGGTGCAGAACTGGCGATCGCTCACCGGCGTCTTCATGACGCGACCGACGAACTCCGCACCTTTCGTCACCTTGACGTTCCCGGGCTTCCACAGCGTGAAAGCGTTGACCGGTCCCGCCGACCACGAGCGGCAGGAACGGCAATGGCAGTAGCCCATGGCTTCAGGCGCGCCGGTGGCTTCGATTTCAACAGCGCCGCAGAAACATGCGCCGGTATATTTGTCCGCCATGTCATCCTCCTTCGAGAGGTCGGTTGAAGAACTCGTGATCGACTGACACTGGACGGGCAGGGAGAACTCCTCTATCTGCCGCGTCGTCACGGAGGCGAGGGACCCCCGACGTGCAAGCGAGGTATCGTTCGGGAGCAGATTTCGGACAATGATCGAAACACCGCCGTCCTTTGCCGAAGCGCCGTTCGGCGCGCCGGCGCAGCCGACGCCCGACACCTTGTCGGAGATGCTGCGCTCGGTCCGCCTGACTGGCGCCGTCTTTCTCAATGCGCGTCTCAGCGCCCCATTCGCGATCGCCTCGCCTCGGCGCTACGATGCGCGCATGCCGATGGCGCATCTGCGCCACATCAGCGTCTTTCATCTGGTGGTGGAAGGCAGTTGTACCCTGGAGACGGCGGGAGGCGAGGCGCGCGATGTGGCGGCGGGCGATGTGCTGCTTCTGCCCTTCGCCGACGAGCACCGATTCTACAAAGGCGATGCGAAGGACATCGTCTTCGATCCGCGCCTGATCCGCCAGGGACCGATCGAGGGCGTGTGGACAGTCGACCATGGCGGCGGCGGTCCGCGCACGCGCCTGGTGTGCGGCTTCCTCGAATCTGCCGAGATGCTGCTGGCGCCGGTCTTCCGCTCTCTTCCCGAGCTGCTCGTCGAATCGGCCGGTGACGGTCCGGTCGGCGGCCAACTCGCCGCGATGGTGGGCGACATTCTCCACCTGGTCGACACCGACACGCCCGGTACCCAGGCGATGCTCGGCCGGTTGATGGAGCTGCTGTTCGTGGAAGTGCTGCGGCGACACGCCAGTCGCCTTCCTACCGGCAGCAAGGGGCTGCTGGCCGCGCTCAACGATCCGCTGGTCGGCCGCGCCTTGCAGCTGCTCCACAGCGAGCCTGCGCGGCGATGGACGGTGGACGAGCTCGCGCGTGCGGCCGGCGCCTCGCGCACCGTGCTGGCGGAGCGCTTCAACGAGCTGCTGGGACGGCCGCCGATCGATTATCTGACCAGCTGGCGGATCCAGCTGGCCGCCGACCGGCTGCGCAACAGCCGCGACGCCCTGGCGAGGATCGCGGGCGACATCGGCTATGAGTCCGAGGCCGCCTTCGCCCGCGCTTTCAAGCGCGTGACGGGGATGACGCCGGGCCGCTGGCGCGACGGCGGCGGCGACAATCGCCAGCTGATGCCGATCCAGTTCAAGGATCCCATCCACCCGACCGGTTGACTTTCATATTTATTATAATAAATAGGAGGGATGGCCAACAGTCGCAGCCTTCGGGCGCCCAAGCGCGGCGACCTCGTCGTCGAGCAGATCAAGCGCTGGATCGCCGAGCGCCGGCTGGCGCCGGGCGACAAGCTGCCCAAGGAAGAGGAGCTGCAGGAGCTGTTCGGCGTCAGCAAGGGCACCGCTCGTGAGGCGCTGAAGTCGCTGGAGGTGCAGGGGCTTGTCACCGTGACGACCGGCCCGGCGGGCGGCGCGACGATCGGCGAGGTGCCGCTCGATCGCGCCCTGCAACTCTTGCAAAACTATCTCTTCTTCCGCGAGCTCGACGTGGCGCAGATCTACGCCGTGCGCCGCTTGCTCGAGCCCGAGCTCGCCGCCGGCGCCGTGCCGCATCTCACCGACGAGCATTTCGCGGCGCTGGAACGCAGCATCGAGACCTGTGCGCCGCATCCCGCCAGCGCCGCTGAGGCCCTGCTGCAGCGCCAGGAGGATCTGCATTTCCACGACACCCTGGCCGCCGCCAATCCCAACATGCTGCTGCGCCTGATGTGCCAGATCATCAACCACCTGCTGCGCTTCTCGGTGACGATGGGCGATCAGAACTCGGCGGCGGGCCACAAGCTCGGCGAAACCAACGTGGCGGCTCATCGGCGGCTGCTGGCGGCGGCGCGGCGCGGTGATGCCAGGCAGGTGCGCAAGCTCATGGCCGAGCACATCGACGAGGCCGAGCGCCATGTCCACCAGGTCGCGGGCGCGGTGCAGCGGCGCTTCGTGCTCGATTCGGATCTATGGGCGCGTGTCGCCCACCCGTCTTCGAAGAAAAAGGAGCAGGCGAAATGACCGGACGCAATGTCGGCCGCCGGCAGGTGGTCATCGGCACAGGAGCGACAGTCATGACGGCAGCAGCGAAACGCGCGAAGGCCGAGGACGGAGGGGTGGCGGCTCGCCTGGCCGAGCTGGAGAAGAGCAGGCGTGTGTTCGGCCTGCACGCGCTTCTTGTGTCGCGCGGCGGCCGGTTGGTGTTCGAGCACTATGGCGCCGGCGACGATGAATCGTGGGGCAAGCCGCTCGGCAAGGTCACCTTCGGTCCGACCGTGCTCCACGACCTGCGCTCGGTCAGCAAGAGCATCGTCGGCATGCTCTACGGGATCGCCCTGGCCGACGGCAAGGTGCCGCCGCCGAGCGCGAAGCTCTACGACCAGTTCCCAGAGTACGCCGACCTCGCCAAGCAGCCCGGACGCGACCGCATCACGGTCGCCCATGTGCTCAGCATGACCGTGGGTCTCGACTGGGACGAGCTTACGATCCCCTATGGCGATGCGCGCAACAGCGAGGTCGCGATGGAGCTGTCGCCCGATCGCTACCGCTATGTGCTCGATCGGCCGATCGTGGGCGAGCCCGGCGTGAAGTGGACCTATAACGGCGGCTGCACCGCGCTGCTTGGCCGGCTGATCACCAAGGGCACCGGCGACAAGCTGCCGGACTACGCTCGCCGTGTGCTGTTCGACCCGATGGGGCTGGGGCCCACGGAATGGTCCAACGGCTTGCAGGGCGAGGCGGCCGCCGCGTCGGGTCTGCGCATGCGTCCAACCGATCTGTTGCGCATCGGCCAGATGGCGCTGGCCGGCGGCGCCTGGCAGGGCAGGCAGATTGTCCCGGCGAAATGGCTTGAGCAGTCAACGGCGCGCAGCGTCGTGATCGATGGTCCCTTCGGCTACGGCTGGCATTGGTACGTGGCGTCACCGCCGGGCAGCAGTGGGCCTACGATCATGGGCATCGGCTGGGGCGGCCAGCGCCTGGTAATCATTCCGGCGCTCGAGCTCGTGGTCGTCATCAACTGCGGCAACTACCCGAAGTCGGGCGCCGAACAACGCGCGGTCGTCGACGCGGTCCTGAAGGACCTGGTGCTGGCGTCGCTGACTTAGTTCTGCGGCAGGAACTCGATCATCAATCCGCCGGACTGCTCGGGCGAGGTCAGCACGCGGTCGCCTTCGGCCAGGGCGAACGGCACGTTGTTGGCGCGCAGCAGCGCCTGCAACGGCCGCGCCCGCTCGACGGCGATGGTGACGCCGACGATCGACGGCGGGTCCTTGGGCGCCATCACCTCGATCGCCTTGTATTCGCTCTGGTAGGCGTCCGGCGACCAGATCAGCAATTCCACGGTCCCGGTCTTCACCAGCATGCAGCCGTCGAGGATCTCCTCGACCTTGGCGCTCCACGCCTCCTTGAGGGCCCGTGCGATCTCCTTGGGCTTTTCGGCGACGGCATGGACCGCCATCAATGCCAGCGCGCCGTTGGGATGGACGATCCATTCCGGCTCCATGAAAGCATCCGGAGTCTCGTGGCGCACCGGCAGCCAGGGCAGAGGCCCGCCGCCTTCGCCGATCACCACGCCGGCATCGACTTCGTAGCCGTCCTCGGTCTCCCAACTGTGCGTCCGCTCCTCGCCCTCGAGCTCGGTGACATTCATGGCCAGCGACACGCCGGTCGGGTCGCCCTGCATCAGCTCGATGTAGTTCGGCACGTCGTCCTGGTCGGGCTGGAAGCAGATGCAGCGCGGCTCGACGCCTTCGGGCGTGAGCCTGAAGCCAAGTTGCTGCAGCCGGGCGGCGGCCGCCTCCGGGTCGGTAAGCGTCAAGGTCAGGTGGTCGATGTCGCGCGCCGAAATCTTCATGCCCGCTCATACAAGCTTAACGGGGGCGCGCTCAAGTGCGATGCTCGATCCGTTTCGATCCCAGGGAGAGACAATATGTCGAAGATGACGCTTTATGGCATTTGGCTGAGCGGCCCGACCTACAAGGCGGGCCTTGCCTTGTCGCTGATGGGCCAGCCCTTCGCCTACAAGCATGTCGACTTGCGAGCCGGCGCGCACAAGCAGCCGGAGTATCTCGCCATCAACCGCTTCGGCCAGGTGCCGGCGCTGGTCGACGGCGATCTCAAGCTCTGCCAGTCGGGCTCGATCCTGCTCTATCTCGCCGACAAGTTCGGCAAGATGGGCGGCAAGACCGCCGAGGAGAAGGCGCGGGTGCGCGAATGGCTGTTCTGGGAGTTCGACCGCCTGGCGGCGAACGTCTACCGACCGCGCGCCATCAAGCGCGGCTTCTTCAAGGCCGATGACAACGTCTACCAGATGTATGTCGGCATGGCGAACGACGCGCTGAAGGTGCTCGATACCTCGCTCGCCAAGTCGCCGTTCCTGGTCGGCAACGAGCCGACGATCGCCGACGTCGCGGTCTACGGCGACGTCGCCTACACCGGCGAGGCCGCCATCGATCTCGCGCCCTATCCCAACGTGAAGGCGTGGATGGAGCGCATCGAGAAGCTGCCTGGCTTCAAGAGCTACGAGGATGTCCTGCCCAAGCAGGATGCCGCCTGAACTTCACTCCTCGCCATTCCTCCTCGTGTTCCTCTCCCCCTAGCGGGCCCTAGCGGGGGAGAGGAGGCATGAGGAACCCGAGGCCAAGCCTTCATCAGCGCAATTCGCTCAAGCTCTAGCGCTTCTTCTTGGAGGTGGCCTTGGCCCGCGCCTGCCGCTGTTGGCGGGTGCGGAGCTGCCGGCTGTGCTGGGTCCTGACCGCGCTCGCCGCATCGGTGATGCCGAGCGGACTGGACTTGAACGTCGTCCGCTTGCGTTGCGCCAGGTCGATGGTAACGCTGTCGTCCGGCGTCTTGGCGTCGACGCCGTCGCTCGCCGGATGGTATTCGATGCGCAACTGGTCATCGGTGACGATGAGCCTGAGATAGCCGTAGTCGGTGTCGTCGTAGCGCTCGAAAACCACCTGGTCCTCGTCGCGGCTCCTGGCCTGCAGGGTCTGCGGCACCCGGATGGTGTTGCCGTCGACCGGCCGCAGCTTCTGCACGTTGTGCCCGCCGTTGCCGCAGATCAGGTAGGGGATCTCCGTGCCGTCCTTGCGAGTGCGCGTGAAGCGCTGATAGGAGTGCGCATGCCCGGCCAGCACGGCATGCGGCCACAGGCCGACCTCCTCGCACACCGCATCCATCTGCTGGCGCATCTCGGTGCTCGAGGAATGCTGGCCGCCGAAGGCATAGGGCGGATGATGATGGGCGAACAGCAGCGCGCCCTTGTAGTCCTCCTGCTTCAGCCGCTGCAGGGCGGCCTTGAGGAAGTCGATCTGGGCGTGGCCGATCGTGTCGTTGGCGATGACGCCGGGATCCTCCAGGGTGTTGCTGTAGAAAACCAGGATGCGCACGAAAGGCGCCTCTAAGGTGAAGTAGACTCCGGGCTGGATCTGCGCCGTGCGCGACAGCCCGCCGGCCTCCGGCGTCACCGTGAAGCCCTTGGCGGGATCCCAGCAGAAGTTGCTGAGATAGGCTTCGAGGCTCCTGGCATGGGCGAGCGGCGAGATCATGCCATCGTGGTTGCCGGCGGCCGCCAGCACCGGTGCATGGTAGTTGCGGTAGGGCTCGTAGAACTGATCGTAGTAGTACTGGGCCTCGCCGAAGCTGTAGACGATGTCACCCAGCAGCAGCGCGAATTGCGGGACCTCCTTGGCCTCGGTCTCGTTGAAGTCGCCGATCATCTTGTCGGTGACCTCGTTCTCCGTCCTCGGGCCGCGCGTGCTGCCGCAGTCGCCCGTCGAGTGGAACACGATCTGCTTGTTGCCTTGGATCGTGGCGATGGCCTTGCCGGCGTTGTCGCCTCCGCCGAACACGTCGACCAGGGAAAGCACCGGTTCAGCCTTGTTGCCCCGCGGCTTGGGGAAGGGCAGCGGCTGGATCTTGTGCAGCTTGTTCAGCTCGTCGATCGCATGATAGGCCGCGTTGTCCGACGGGTGCTTGATCTTGAAGATCGTCGGATCCGCGGTCGGTTCGGGTTGGGCGAACACCGGACCGCTCAGCGTCCGCGGCGGGCCTGCGTTGCCGTTGCCCGAAGTCTGCGGGACGCTGCGTGACGAACTCGCTCTGCGTTTTGCCATGATGACCCCCGCTCGCAATAGTTGCAATAGGGGATGATATTCCCGCTGTGAAGCCTGGCAAGCGGCTTCGCTGTGATATCGCAAAGTCACTGCAACTGAAGCGCCCTTTCTTCAGAATGAGTGAAGATCAGATCAGGATGCCAACGCCTTGCGCATTGATTTCAGCGCCTCGTCCATCATGCCGCCAATGCCGGGCGCGAGCTCGTCCGGCAGAAGGTCGATCGTCCACACCAATCGGCTGCCGTCACCTTCCGGGAAGACCTGGACGGCGGCGTTGAAATGGCTCGCCCGGCCCTCGACGACGGCATAGACCAGCCGGCAATTGTCATCATCCAGGGTGACCAGCCGCTCGCGCGCCACCATGCCGTTGAAGAAGGTGATGACTCGATCGGCCTTGTCCATCTTGAGATCGGTGACGAAACCCGGCGCCACCCTGGTGTGGACCTGTCCGAAGTCGCGCAGCTTCTCCCACACCGACGGCGCGTCGTTCGCCACGGGGATCTCTCTTTTGAGCGTTGCCATGTCAGGTCTCCTGGTCGGGATCGGAACATGGCGAGAGCTGCTGGTGGGGTCTGGCGGTTTCCGGACATGGTCGTCAGCCGCGCATCAAGCACGGTTCTTGCATCGCTGCAGGCCTGCCCAAGGCAACGAGGAGAGGGACGATGTGCGAGCTTTGCTATGTCGACGAGGCCATCAAGAGCAAGATCATCGCCCGCAACGCAGAATTCCATAAAGTCGCTTCGAGTCCGTTCGGAGAGGACGACGAAGCCGGCATGCTGAACCTGATCGACGCCGAATCGCGAACGGCGATCCTGCGTCGCACTGATCCCACCAAGGTCTACGACCTGTCGGTCGATCACTTCATCGGCATGCCGGGCTGGACCGGCGCCGGCGACCAACCCTACCAGATATGGATGACGCACACGCCGCAGGGTGAGGTCGTCGGCGACAGCATGAAGAAGGGCAAGGAGGCCAACGCGCTCGTCGCCTATTCCGGTGACGGCATCTCGATGTACACGCACTGCGGCACGCACATCGATACCTTCAACCATTTCGGCTACAACGGCGCCATCTTCAACAATTTCACCGCGCACGACCACCTCGGCAGCCGTGCCTGGCGTAAGTGCGGTGCGGAGAAGCAGCCGCCGATCTTCGCCCGCGGCATCCTGCTCGACGTTGCCGGGATGCACGGCGTTCCCACGCTCGAGCCAAGCCATGCGATCGGCGAAAAAGACATCGTCGATTGCCTCAAGCACCAGAAGACCCAGCTGCGCAGCGGCGACGTCGTCCTGATCCGCACCGGGCAGATGAACCTGTGGCCGGACGCCAAGTTCGTCATGAACACGCCGGGCCTCAATCGCGAGGGCGCGGAATTCCTTGCGAAGGCGGGAGCCATCACCATCGGCGCGGACAACCTCACGCTCGAGCAGACGCCGACGCCCGATCCGATCAACTTCTTCCCGGTGCACACCTATCTGCTCGCCGAGGCGGGCGTGCCGATCATCGAGATCATGCAGCTCGACGAGCTGGCGGCCGACAAGGTCTGGGAATTTGCCTTCTTCGGCGCCTGCATCAAGCTGCGCGGGGCAACAGGGGCGCCGATGCGGCCGGTGGCGATGCCGCTGGTCGACAGCCCGGTGATCTAAAGCACATTCCGTTCGGCTGGAATCAGCCGAACGGAATATGCCTCTTGCAACGACTATCACCTTTGCGCGCATTTCCGATCTGGTGGAACCGCTCGCGGATCCACCAGATCGGAAATCGCCCTAGCCCGCGGACGTCGTCGTCACGCGGCTCGATCCGATGACGATGACGCCTGTGGCGGCCAGCGACAAGGCGACGGCCGTTCCCTCTGCCAGCGGGTGCCCGACGCGCGGGCAGGTCGCGAACAGGGGGCCGGCCGCCGTGGCGATGGAATACTCCATGTGGGTGCCAAGGTAACTTGCCTTGGTGATGGTCCCGGCGAGCGAGCCGGCGAGCCCGGGAGCGCTGTTGACGGTGATCGCCTCAGGCCGGACGGCGATCATGGCCGCACCTTCCGCCGCGGTCGAATCGCCGACGTCGAGATCGACGTCACCCAGCGTAATGCGAACCCGGCCTGCATCCAGCCGTCGGACGATGCCGCGCACCGGGCTCGACTCGCCCATGAAACGCGCCAGAAAAGGCGTCGCCGGGCTTTCGTAGAGCTCGCGGGGCTTGCCCTGCTGCTCGATGCGCCCGGCATTCATGACGATGATCCTGTCGGAGACCGCCATCGCCTCCTGCTGGTCGTGCGTGACGTAGACGGCGGTGAGGCCGAGCCGGCGTTGCAGGTCGCGGATCTCATCACGCATCTGTC
>JADHLS010000170.1 GCA_016780605.1 Reyranella sp. | reverse complement strand
CCATCGAGATCGAGGCGCCATCGTCGAGCGTGCAGATCAGGTGCTTGGGATCCATGATCTGGACGTCGCCCGGCAGCTCGATCATGCCGGCCGTGACCTCTCCGGGGCCAACGGCGCGCAGGTATAGACGCTGCGGGCGGTCGCCCTGCATCTTCACGGCCATGGCCTTGATGTTGAGCACGATGTCGACCACATCCTCGCGGACGCCGGGAATCGACGAGAACTCATGCAGCACGTTGTCGATCTTGATCGACGTGACGGCCGCACCCTGCAGCGAGGAGAGCAACACGCGGCGCAGCGCGTTGCCTAGCGTGAGACCGAAGCCGCGCTCCAGCGGCTCGGCGACGATGGTCGCAGTGCGACCGGAATCGACGCCGGCTTCGGTGACAAGCTTCTCCGGCTTGATCAGGTCCTGCCAGTTCTTCTGAAGCACGGGGGCTACCTCTCTAGACCGGTTGGTTCAGGCGCGCCCCGGACGGGCTCGCCACAGCATTCAGACAGGCGGGCGGCGCAAGTATCGCGCCGCCGACGCCACAACTCAGACGCGACGACGCCTCATACCCTGCGACGCTTCGGCGGACGGCAGCCGTTATGCGGGATCGGCGTGACGTCGCGGATGGCGGTGACGGCGAGGCCGACCGCCTGCAGCGCGCGCAGCGCCGATTCACGTCCGGAGCCCGGACCACGCACCTCGATCTCGAGCGTGCGCATGCCGTGCTCCATGGCCTTGCGGCCGGCATTCTCGGCAGCCATCTGGGCGGCGAACGGCGTCGACTTGCGCGACCCCTTGAAGCCCTGCTGGCCCGACGACGACCAGGCGATGGTGTTGCCCTGGGCGTCGGTGATGGTGACGATCGTGTTGTTGAACGAGGCGTTCACGTGAGCGACGCCCGCGATGATGTTCTTGCGCTCCTTGCGGCGGGGACGCGCGCCGGTGGCGGCGGCGCCACTCGCGGCGGCTGCAGGCTTGGCCATGATCCGGTTCCTTCGAGTTTACTTCGTGACTTTCTTCTTGCCGGCGATCGGCTTGGCCGGGCCCTTGCGGGTGCGCGCATTGGTATGCGTGCGCTGGCCACGGACCGGCAGCCCGCGGCGGTGCCGCAGCCCCCGGTAGCAGGCAAGGTCCATCAGACGCTTGATGTTCATCGCCACTTCACGGCGCAGGTCGCCCTCGACCGTGTAGTCGCGGTCGATGGTCTCGCGGATGCGGATCACCTCATCGTCGGTCAGCGTGTTCACGCGCCGCGATTCGTCGATCCCCACTTTCCCCAGGATCTCCTTGGCCTTGGCGTGGCCGATCCCGTGGATGTATTGCAGGCCCACCACCACGCGCTTGGCGGTGGGAATGTTCACGCCGGCTATGCGAGCCAAAGTGTCAACTCCTTCAAAGACTTACGGCGCGCTTGCGCGCGCCCGTACAACGTTCCGCTGGCCCCGGAAAAGCGCGCGATTATAGGGAGGCGCGCGCCCGAGTCAACGGAACTCCGACTTGTCAAGCCCCCGATAAAACCCCGGAAATTTGACGGTAAACCTCATCCATTCCGGCCATGCCGTCGACCTTCCGCAGCACCCCCCTGGCCCCGTAATAGGGCAGCAAAGGCGCGGTTTGGGCCCGGTAGGCCGCCATACGTGTCTTCATGGTCTCTGCATTATCGTCCTTGCGGCGGGTGAACTCCGTCGAGCCGCAGACGTCGCAGACCCCATCGATCTTGGGTCGCTTGAACTTGTCGTGGTAGCCGGTGCCGCACTTCGCACAGGTGAAGCGGCCGACGATGCGCTCGGTCAGCGCCTTCTCGTCGACCTCCATCTCGACCACGCGGTCGAGCTTCTTGCCGGACTTGGCCAGCATGTCGTCGAGCGCCTTGGCCTGGGCCTCGGTACGCGGGAAGCCGTCCAAAATGAACCCCTTGGCGGCGTCCGGCTGGGCGATGCGGTCCTTGATCAGGCCGACCATCAGCTCGTCGGGCACCAGCTCGCCGCGCTCCATGATGCCCTTGGCCTTCTTGCCGAGCTCGCTGCCCGAGGCCACCGCGGCGCGCAGCATGTCGCCGGTCGAGAGCTGGATCATGCCCCGCTCCGACTGCAGGCGCTGCGCCTGGGTGCCCTTACCGGCGCCCGGCGGCCCGAGAAGGATGATGTTCATCGGCTGCGACCGCGCAGGCGGGCCTTCTTGATGAGCCCCTCGTACTGATGGGCAAGCAGATGCGCCTGCACCTGGGTCACCGTGTCGAGCGTCACCGAGACCACGATCAGCAGGCTGGTGCCGCCAAAGTAGAACGGCACGCCGCCGCGCGCGATCAGCAGCTCGGGCAGGATGCAGACGGCCGACAGGTAGAGCGCGCCGATCACCGTCAGGCGGTTCAGGATGTATTCCAGGTACTCGGCGGTGTTCTTGCCGGGACGGATGCCGGGCACGAAGCCGCCGTTCTTCTTCAGGTTGTCGGCCGTATCGACCGGGTTGAAGACGACCGTGGTGTAGAAGAAGCAGAAGAAGACGATCAGGCCGATGTAGGCCAGCAGATAGAGCGGCTGGCCATGGCCGAGATAGGTCGCAATCCACTGTAGCCAACCGGGCTCGCCGGCGCCGCCCTGGAACGAGGCGATGGTCGCCGGGAAGAGCAGCAGCGAGGACGCGAAGATCGGCGGGATGACGCCCGAGGTGTTGATCTTGAGCGGCAGATGCGAGGCCTCGCCGCCATACATGCGGTTGCCGACCTGGCGTTTGGGATACTGCACCACGATTCGTCGCTGCGCGGTCTCCATGAACACCACGACCGCCACGACCACCACGACGCCGATCACCAGGGCGATGATGAACAGCGCCGACAGCGCACCAGTGCGGCCAAGCTCGAGGGTCTGGATCATGGCGCCGGGCAGCGCCGCCACGATACCGGCGAAGATGACCAGCGAAACGCCGTTGCCGACGCCGCGGGCGGTGATCTGCTCGCCGAGCCACATCAGGAAGAGCGTGCCGCCTACCAGGGTGACGACGGTCACGAAGCGGAAGAACACGCCGGGGTCGGGCACGACGGGGCCCATCGAGGCGGTCTGGCTCTCGAGACCGACGGCGATGCCGTAGGCCTGGAAGGCCGCCAGGATCACCGTTCCGTAGCGGGTGTACTGGTTGATCTTCTTGCGGCCGGCCTCGCCTTCCTTCTTCAGCGCCTCGAGCGACGGCACGACCGTCGTCAGGATCTGCATGATGATGGAGGCCGAGATGTACGGCATGATCGACAGCGCCAGCACCGACATGCGACCGATCGAGCCGCCCGAGAACACGTCGAGCAGGCCGGCGATGCCGCCAGCCTGGTGCTGGAAGATCTCGCTCAGGGCGTGGGGATCGACGCCCGGCACCGGGATGTAGGCGCCGATGCGGAAGACCACGAGCGCGCCCACGGTGAACCACAGGCGCTTCTTGAGCTCGGTAGCCTTACCGATCGCGCCCCAGTTCAGATTGGATGCAAGTTGCTCGGCCGCGGATGCCATGGAACCTCACACGAAGCTGGGTTCAGGCCGCCTCGGCTTGCGGCTGGGGCGGCAGTTCGACCTTGCCGCCGGCCTTCTCGACCGCGGCGATCGCCGACGCCGAGGCGCCCGCGACCTTCACCTCGATCTTGGTCTTGATCTCGCCTTTGCCAAGGAGGCGCACGCCATCCAACGACTTCTTGAACAGGCCAGCGGCCTGCATGGCGGCCGCGTCGATCGTCTTGCCGGCGTCGAGCTTGTTCTCGTCGATCGCCTTCTGCAGCGTGCCGAGATTGACCACCTGAAACGCCTTCTGATGCGGCGGCAGGAAGCCGCGCTTGGGAATGCGCCGGTAGAGCGGCATCTGGCCGCCCTCGAAGCCCTTGATGGCCACGCCGGTGCGCGACTTCTGGCCCTTGACGCCGCGTCCCGAAGTCTTGCCCTTGCCCGAGCCGATGCCGCGGCCGACGCGCATGCGCGCCTTGCGGGCTCCGGCGTTATCGGCGATTTCGTTGAGCTTCATCGTCCTGTCCTCTGGCCGGCTGTTCAGGCGGCCTTGTCGTCTTCGACGCGCACCAGGTGGCGCACCTTGTTGATCATGCCGCGCACCTCTGGGGTGTCCACGAGCTCGCGGCTGCGATGGCGCTTGTTCAGCCCCAGGCCGATCAGCGTGCCGCGCTGGTCGTCCGTGCGGCCGATATGGCTGCCGGTCTGGGTGATCCTGATCTTCTTGCCTTCGGCCATGGCCTACTCCTTACGCCGCGGCTTCCGCGGTGGTCTCGTCACGGCGGCCCAGCAGGTCGCCGACCTTCTTGCCGCGGCGGGTGGCGACCATGCGCGGCGAGTTGAGCTGCTGCAGGGCCGCGAACGTCGCCTTGATCATGTTGTGCGGGTTGGACGTGCCGACCGACTTGGCGACGATGTCCTTGATGCCGAGCGTCTCGAACACGGCGCGCATCGGGCCGCCGGCGATGATGCCGGTACCGGCCGGGGCGGCCCGCAGCGTCACCTTGCCGGCGCCGAAGCGGCCCTTCACGTCATGATGAAGCGTGCGGCCGTCGCGCAGCGGCACGCGGATCAGGCCGCGCTTGGCCGCCTCGGTGGCCTTGCGGATCGCCTCGGGCACTTCGCGCGCCTTGCCGGCGCCGTGGCCGACGCGGCCACGCTGGTCGCCGACGACGACGATCGCCGCGAAAGCGAAACGCCGGCCGCCCTTCACCACCTTCGCGACACGATTGATGGTGACCAGCTTGTCCTTCAGTTCGTTTTCCTCGTCGCGGTCACGGTCGCGACCACGATCGCGATCGCGCGGGCCACGGCCGGAACCACCGGGTGAACGAGCCATGTGCTAACTCCTCAGAACGACAGGCCGCCCTCGCGGGCGGCAGTGGCCAGCGCAGCGACGCGGCCGTGATACATGTAGCCGCCGCGATCGAAGACGACTTCCTTGACGCCGGCGGCGATCGCCCGCTGGGCGATCAGCTTGCCGACCTCGGTCGCCGCCGACTTGTCGGCACCGGTCTTGAGCTTGCCCTTGACGTCGGCGTCGAGCGACGAGGCCGAGGCGAGCGTCGCCCCCTTCTTGTCGTCGATGACCTGGGCGTAGATGTGCTTGCCCGAGCGGAAGACGCTGAGGCGCGGGCGACCGCCGGCGGCCTGGCGCAGCGCGTGGCGCGTGCGCCGCTGGCGGCGAGCGAAAAGGGCATTGGTCTTGGACATGGTCGGCCTCTACTTCTTCTTGCCTTCCTTGCGCCGGATCGTCTCGGTCGAGTACTTGATGCCCTTGCCCTTGTAGGGCTCGGGCGGACGCAGGCTGCGGATCTCGGCCGCAAGCTGGCCGACCTTCTGGCGGTCGGCGCCGGTGATCTCGATCTCGGTCGGCTTCAGCGCCTTGATCTGGATACCGGCCGGAATCGGCACCTCGACATCGTGGCTGAAGCCGAGCTGCAGCTTCAGGTTCTTGGCATCGGCCTGGGCGCGATAGCCGACGCCGTTGATCTCGAGATTGATGGTGAAGCCGTCCGACACACCCTTCACCAGGTTGCTGGCGAGGTTGCGGGCGGTGCCCCACTGCATGCGGGCGCGACGGCTGTCGTTGCGCGGCTTGAAGTTGAGCTTGTCGCCGTCCCGCGTGACCTCGACATCGTCGTGCACCGTGAACTGCAGCTCGCCCCGCTTGCCCTTGGCCTTGAGATGCTGGCCCTTGAGGTCGACCGTCACCCCGGTGGGGACGACGACCGGATTCTTGCCGACGCGCGACATGGCTAGAACACCCTGCAGATGACTTCGCCGCCGACATTGGCGGCACGCGCCTCGGCGTCGGACATGACGCCGCGCGGCGTGGACAGGATCGAGATGCCAAGCCCGTTGAAGTGGCGCGGCAGCTCGCGGATCTTCGAATAGACGCGGCGGCCCGGGGTGGAGACGCGCTTGATCTCCTTGATGACCGGACGGCCGTTGTCGTACTTCAGCTCGACGCGAAGCTCCTTCACGCCAGGCCGCAGCTCTTCCTCGAACCAGCCGCGGATGTAGCCTTCGCGCTGGAGCACATCGAGAACGTTGGACCGGAGCCGCGAGGCCGGCACGGTCACGCTGTCGAGGCGTGCGGACTGGCCGTTGCGGATGCGGGTCAGCAAATCGCCGACAGGATCTGTCATAGACATTGTCTACGGTCCCCCGTTACCAGCTCGACTTCACGACGCCGGGCAGGGCGCCCAGCGAGGCGAGCTGACGCAGCGCGAGCCGCGACAGCTTGAACTTGCGATAGACGGCGCGCGGGCGGCCGGTCAGCTCGCAACGATTGCGAACGCGCGTCGGCGAGGAGTTGCGCGGCAGCTTGGCAAGCTTGAGCCGCGCGCCGAAGCGCTCTTCCGGCGTCAGCTTGTCGTCGACAGCCATCGCCTTGAGCTTGGCGCGCTTGGCGGCGTACTGCTTCGCCATCTTGGCGCGCCGGTTGTTCTTCTCGACTGAACTCGTCTTGGCCATATTTTTCTCCGGCCTCAGTTCACGAACGGGAAGTCGAAGCCGCGGAGAAGCGCCTTGGCTTCCGCGTCCGTCTTCGCCGTCGTGCAGATGATGATGTCCATGCCGCGCACCTGGTCGACCTTGTCGTAGTCGATCTCGGGGAACACGATCTGCTCCTTCAGGCCCATGGCAAAGTTGCCATTGCCGTCGAACGACTTGCCGTTGAGGCCGCGGAAGTCGCGGACGCGCGGCAGGGCGATGTTGATCAGGCGGTCGATGAACTCGTACATGCGGTCGCGGCGCAGCGTGACCTTGGCGCCGATCGCCATGCCGTCGCGCAGCTTGAAGGTCGCGATCGACTTGCGCGACTTGGTGATCACCGGCTTCTGACCGGTGATGGCGGCAAGCTCCGCCACCGCGCCGTCGACGGCCTTGCGGTCGTTGACCGCCTCGCCGACGCCCATGTTGATGACGATCTTGTCGAGCTTCGGCACCTCGAAGGCGTTCTTGTAGGAGAACTCCTTCGTGAGCGCTTCACGCACGGTCTTGACGTAGTGTTCTTGCAGTCGCGCGGGCATGGCCCGTTCTCCTAGCGGTCGATGGTTTCGCCGGAACCGCGCGCGAAGCGCACCTTCCGACCGTCTTCGAGGAACTTGAAGCCGACCTTGGTCGGCTTGTCGGTCTTGGGATCCAGCAGGGCCACGTTCGAGACGTGGATCGCGGCCTCGCGCTCGATGATGCCGCCGGATTCGGTGCGGCTGGGCTTGGTGTGGCGCTTGATCACGTTCACGCCCGACACGACCACGCGCTGGTCGGCGGCGTTCACGCGCAGGACGTCGCCGATCTTGCCCTTGCTGCGGCCGGCGATGACCTTCACGCGGTCGCCCTTGCGGATCTTGAGCTTGTTGGCGGTCATCTAGAGGACCTCCGGCGCGAGCGAGATGATCTTCATGAACTTCTTGGCGCGCAGCTCGCGCGTCACCGGTCCGAAGATACGGGTGCCGATCGGCTCGTCCTGCTTGCTGATCAGGACGGCGGCGTTGCGGTCGAAGCGGATGGCGCTGCCATCGACGCGGCGCAGCGGGAACGACGTGCGGACGACGACGGCGCGGTGCACCTCGCCCTTCTTCACGCGGCCGCGCGGGATCGCCTCCTTGATGGAGACCACGATGACATCGCCGACGCTGGCATACTTGCGGCGCGAGCCGCCCAGCACCTTGATGCACTGCACCCGACGGGCGCCGGAATTGTCGGCGACCTCGAGGTTGGTACGCATCTGGATCATGACTGTCGCTCCGTCCTAGGCCTTGGCCGCCTCGACCAGAACTTCCCAGCTCTTGGTCTTGGACAGCGGGCGGCACTCGCGGATGCGCACGAGCTCGCCGACCTTGCCCTTGTAGGCATTGGCCTCGTCGTGCGCGTGATACTTCTTCGAGCGGCGAATGAACTTCTTGTAGATCGGGTGCTGCACGCGCCGCTCGACCTTGACGACGATGGTCTTGTCCATCTTGTCGCTGACGATGACGCCCTCGAGAACTCGCTTCGGCATCTATTGCTCCTTAACCGGCGGCCTTTTCGCCCAGCACCGTCTTGATGCGGGCGATGTCGCGGCGCACCTGGCGCACGCGGCCTGTCGTGCCGCGCTGTCCGCCGGCCTTCGGGAAGCGCAGGTTGAAAGCTTCCTTGCGCAGGTTGCCCAGCTCTTCCTTGAGCTGGTCGTTGGTCTTGGGACGCAGATCGCTGGCCTTCATGGCTCCACTCCTCAGCCTTCGGCGCCGACGCGGGCGACGAAGCGCGTCTTGATCGGCAGCTTCGCCGCGGCGAGCTCGAGCGCCTCGCGGGCGACCTGGACCGGCACGCCGTCGAGCTCGAACAGCACGCGGCCCGGCTTCACGCGGGCCGCCCAGAACTCCGGCGCGCCCTTGCCCGAGCCCATGCGGACCTCGGCCGGCTTCTTGGACACCGGCACGTCGGGGAACACGCGGATCCAGACGCGGCCGGCGCGCTTCATGTGGCGCGTGATGGCGCGGCGGGCGGCCTCGATCTGGCGCGCGGTCAGGCGGTCGGGCTCCATCGCCTTCAGGCCGAAGGCGCCGAAGTCGAGGTTGAACCCGCCCTTGGCCGCGCCATGGATGCGGCCCTTGAAGGCCTTGCGGTATTTGGTGCGCTTGGGTTGCAGCATGATGTCTTACGCGTCCCTCTGCTCCGAGCGCTCGACCCGGGCGGGCGTGCGCTGCGGCGCGGCTTCCTCGGCGCGCTTGTCGTGCGCCATCGGGTCGTGAGCCATGATCTCGCCCTTGAACACCCACACCTTGACGCCGCAGGTGCCGAAGGTGGTGAAAGCGGTGGCGGTGCCGTAGTCGATGTCGGCGCGCAGCGTGTGCAGCGGCACGCGACCCTCGCGGTACCATTCCATGCGGGCGATCTCGGCGCCGCCAAG
>JADHLS010000169.1 GCA_016780605.1 Reyranella sp. | reverse complement strand
CAACGTGGCGTCGGATGCGCTCGCCAACCTGGCCTCGGGCGGCGTCACCGGCGGCGCGCTGATCATCGTCGGCGAGGATTACGGCGAAGGCTCCTCGATCATGCAGGAGCGCAGCCACGCCTACGCCATGAAATCGCAGATCTGGCTGCTCGATCCCAAGCCCGACGTCGAGAGCATCGTGCGCTCGGTCGAGCTGGGTTTCGAGCTTTCCGAGGCGTCGAACACGCCGGTCATGCTGGAAGTGCGCATCCGCGCCTGCCATGTGCGCGGCAGCTTCCGCACCCGCAACAACCAGCCGCCGACGATGAGCGTCAAGGACGCGCTGGAGGCGCCGCGGCGCGACACCAACCGCGTCGTGCTGCCGCCCGCCTCCTACGTGCACGAGAAGGAGAAGATCGAGAAGCGCTGGCCGGCTGCCGTGAAGTTCATCAAGGACCGCGGCATGAACGAGTTCGTGCCGGGCGACATCGGCGATGTCGGCATCATCGTGCAGGGCGGCATGTACAACGGCACGCTGCGCGCTCTGCAGGGGCTGGGCCTGGCCGACGTCTGGGGCACCAGCCGCATCCCGCTCTACGTGCTGAACGTCACCTATCCCCTGGTGCCCGACGAGGTCGCCGAGTTCTGCCGCGACAAGCGCGCCGTGCTGCTGGTCGAGGAGGGACAGCCCGACTTCATCGAGCAGGCGCTGTCCAAGATCCTGCGTCAGGCCGGCATTCACACGCCGCTCTCCGGCAAGGATCTGTTCCCCATGGCCGGCGAATACACGGCCGCGGTCATGGGCGACGCCATCGGCGCCTTCGTGCGGCAATGGGTGCCGGACTTTCTTGCGCCCGCGGTGCGCGCCAGCAATGCATCGCCGGCGCTGGAAGAGAAGCACGCCAAGGCGCTGGCCGAGGTCGTGCCGCCGCGGCCGCCGGGCTTCTGCACCGGCTGTCCCGAGCGGCCGATCTTCGCTGCCATGAAGCTGGTCGAGCGCGAGCTGGGGCCGCACCACGTCGCCGCCGATATCGGCTGCCACCTGTTCTCGATCATGCCGCCCTTCAACATCGGCACGACCACCATGGGCTATGGCCTGGGGCCGGCCTCGGCCTCGGCCTTCAACGTCAAGGCGGGCAAGCGCTCGATCGCCATGATGGGCGATGGCGGCTTCTGGCATAACGGACTTACGTCGGGCATCGGCAACGCCGTGTTCAACAAGAGCAACGGCGTGGTGATGATCGTCGACAACTTCTATTCGTCGGCGACCGGCGGCCAGGACCTGCCGTCCTCGCGTGCCAACAACCGCTCGCGCTCGACCCGGCATCCGATCTCGGCGGCGGTGAAGGGGCTGGGCGTCGGCTGGGTGCGCGAGATCGATCGCACCTACGATGTCGCCCGCCTTCGCGACACCCTGAAAGAGGCGCTGACTACAGAGGAGCCCGGTCCCAAGGTCATCGTCGCCTCGTCCGAATGCATGCTGAACCGTCAGCGCCGCGAGCGGCCGCTGTTCAACAAGGCCGTGAAGGCGGGCGAGCGCATGGTCCGGCAACGCTTCGGCGTCGACGAGGATGTCTGCACCGGCGATCACGCCTGCATCCGCCTCTCGGGCTGCCCCTCGCTGTCGGTCAAGCAGGCGTCCGATCCCCTGAAGGACGATCCGGTGGCGGCGATCGACAATTCCTGCGTCGGCTGCGGCAATTGCGGCGAGGTCGCGGAAGCGGCCGTGCTGTGTCCGTCGTTCTATCGCGCCGACATCATCATCAATCCCAGCCGCTGGGATCGCGCGCTGGCGTCGCTGCGCGCGGCCGTCATCAGCTTCCTGCAGCGCCGGCGCGCCAGCCGTCGGCTGCGGCTTGCCTGACATGGACACCGTCGCCACGACCGTCAGCGCCTCGCGCCTCGACACGCGCCGGCCGATCGCCATCGCCGTGATGGCGATGGGCGGGCAGGGCGGCGGGGTGCTGGTCGACTGGATCGTGGCGCTGGCCGAGGCCCAGGGCTGGCTGGCGCAATCGACCTCGGTGCCGGGCGTCGCCCAGCGCACCGGCGCCACGGTCTACTATGTCGAGATCATCGCCTCGGACGGGTCGGGCCGCCGTCCCGTCCTGTCGCTGATGCCGGTCCCGGGCGAGGTCGACATCGTGATCGGCGCCGAGCTGATGGAGGCCGGTCGCGCCATGCAGCGCGGCCTGGTCTCGGCCGATCGCACGACCCTCATTGCCTCGTCGCACCGCGCCTATGCCGTGAGCGAGAAGATCGTGCCCGGCGACGGCGCCGGCGATCCGGCCAAGGTCTATGAGGCGGCGCGCGCGTCGGCCAAGCAGTTCCTCGCCTTCGACATGGCGGCCATCGCCGAGCAGAGCGAGAGCGTGATCTCGGCCGCCCTGTTCGGCGCGCTCGCGGCCTCGGGCGCGCTGCCCTTTCCGCGCGAGGCCTACGAAGCTGCGATCCGCGAAGCCGGCCTCGGCGTCGAAGCGAGCCTGCGGGCCTTTGGCCGCGCCTATGACGCGGCGATCGCCGAGCGGCGCACGCCGACTCCGCCACCCCCTCGCACCGGTGCCACGCTAAAACATTTCCCCGAGCTGCAGACCATCGGCGATGCAGCCTACGACGCGCTTGTCGAGCGCGTGCGCCGCGACTTCCCGCAGGCGGCGCATCGCATGATTGCGGCCGGCCTCGCGCGCGTCGTCGATTTCCAGGACGTGGCCTATGGCGCAGAGTACCTCGACCGCCTGAAGCCGTTCGCCGATATCGACAAGGGAGCGCTGACCGAGGCCGCGGCCAAGCAGATCGCCCGCGCCATGGCCTATGACGACGTGATCCGCGTCGCCGACCTCAAGACTCGCGGCAGCCGCTTCGACCGCGTGCGCGCGGAAGTGGCCGCCCGGCCCGACCAGATCGTCTACGCCACCGAATTCATGCATCCCCGCCTGGAGGAGGTCTGCGGCACCTTGCCCGCCGGGCTCGGTCGCTGGATCGAGGCCCATCCCGGCCCGTTGCGCCGGCTGATTGATCGCGGCCGGCGGGTGCAGACCGGCACGATTGGTTGGTTCCTGCCGCTGTACTTTCTCGCCGGCTTCAGGCGTTTCCGGCGCGGCACCTTGCGCCATCAGCGCGAGACGGCGCACCTGCAGGGCTGGCTCGACCAGGCATTGAAAGCCGCGCAGCGCGACGTGCCGCTCGGCGTGGAAATCCTCGAGGCGCGCCGGCTGGTCAAAGGCTATTCGGACACGCACGACCGCGGCGAGGGACGGTTCTCGCGCCTGATGGTGATGGCGGCGCGGCTCGAAGGCCGTGCCGATGCCGCCGACTGGATGCGCCGCCTGCGGCAGGCCGCGCTGGCCGATGCCGAGGGCCGCGCGCTCGACGACACCATCAAGACAATCGAGAGCTTCCTATGATCGGCCAGAATCCAGGAAAGTACCGCGGCAACCGGCAGGCGATCTCGGCGCTGGTGCGCGAGACCGAGGTCCATCGCGACCTCTATCTCGACCAGGAGCTGTTCGAGCTGGAGATGGAGCATCTCTTCGCCAACACCTGGGTCTATGTCGGCCATGAGAGCCAGGTGCCCAAGCTCGGCGACTACTATGCCACCACCATCGGCACCCAGCCCGTCGTCATGGTGCGCAGCGCCGAGGACAAGGTCAGCGTCTTCTACAATCGCTGCCCGCACAAGGGCACGCGGCTGACCGGCGAGGCCTGCGGCAACACCGGCCGCTTCTTTCGCTGCCCCTACCACGCCTGGACCTTCCGCCTCGACGGCAGCCTGGCCGGCATCCCGCTGAAGAGCGGCTATGACAACACCGGCTTCGCCGACAGCCACGGCGCGCGCGGCCTGACCCCGGTGCGCCACGTCCACAATTATCGCGGCTTCGTCTTCGGCAAGCTTTCGGACGTCGGGCTGGGCTTCGACGAGTTCTTCGGCGAATCGCTGAGCAGCCTCGACAACATGATCGACCGCTCGCCCGTCGGGAAGCTCGAGGTCGCAGGCGGCGCGCTGCGCTACAAGCACGACTGCAACTGGAAGATGCTGGTCGACAATCTGACCGACACTTGCCATCCGATGATCGCCCATCAGTCCTCGGCCGGCACGGCGGTCGATGTCTGGAAGTCGGCGCCGGCCGGCGCCAAGAAGCCGATGGTCGTCGAGATCTATGCGCCGTTCGCCAGCCCCTACGACTTCTTCCAGACCATGGGCATCCGCGTCTGGGACAACGGCCACGGCCACACCGGCGTGTCGCATTCCATCCATTCCGACTATTCGGCCGTGCCGGGATACTTCGAGCAGATGAAAGCGGCCTACGGCGAGGAGCGGGCCCGGGCGATCCTGGGCGAGAACCGCCACAACACGGTCTATTTCCCCAACGTCACGGTGAAGGGGCCGATCCAGCTTCTGCGCCTCTTCAAGCCGATCGCCGCCAACAAGACGCTGGTCGAATCCTGGGCGTTCCGGCTGGTTGGCGCGCCCGACATGCTGCTGGAGCGCACGGTGATGTACAACCGGCTGGTCAATGCCCCGACCTCGATCGTCGGTCACGACGATCTCGAAGTCTACGAGCGCGCCCAGGCGGGCCTGGCCGGCAACGGCAACGAATGGGTGAACGTGCAGCGCCTCTACTCGGCCGACGAGCCGGGGCAGCGCAACGTCGTGACCGACGGCACGTCGGAAGGGCAGATGCGCAACCAGTTCCGCGCCTGGACCAAGTTCATGACCATGGGCGCGTGACGACGATGGCGTTCGTTCCGACCGACCAGCAGCTGATCGATTTCGTCGTCGGCGAGGCGCGGCTCTTGGACCAGCATCGCCTCGACGACTGGCTAAATCTCTTCACCGAGGACGGCCACTACTGGATGCCGCTCGAAAGCGGCCAGACCGATCCCCGGCTCACGACGTCGCTGATGTACGAGGACAAGCTGCTGCTCCGGATCCGCGTCGATCGCCTCAAGGGCAAGGCGACCTACAGCCAGAGCCCGAAGAGCCGCTGCCATCACGTGCTGCAACAGCCGCAGGTCGACGCGCGCGACGATGGCGACAAGCACTACGTGACCTGGACGCCCCTGCACTACGTCGAAAGCCGCGCCGACGAGCAGACGCTCTACGCGGCATGGGCGACGCATCATCTCACCGTGGTCGACAATGCGCTCAGGATCCGCCTGAAGCGCGTCGATCTCGTCAATTGCGATGCGGCGCTGGGCAGCATCCAGCTGTTTGTTTGAGCGGTCGTCATGGCGAACAGCGGCCCCACCAATTGCCTCACCCTGAGGAGCCGCGCGCAGCGCGGCGTCTCGAAGGGTGGGAACCGCCCGTGGTATTGCCCACCCACGCGCGGATTACCGCGCGCATTCGAGACGCGCCCTGCGGGCGCTCCTCAGGGTGAGGCGGTGGGTGGTCGCCCATGAGAGCGCCAAGACAACCCTACGACGGCATCGTCGTCACCGCGCCCGTCACGGTGCCTTACCGGCGCTATTCGACCAACACGGCGCATTGGTGGGTCGGCCGCGCCGTGCGCGAGGTCGTCAAGAAAGCGGGGCTCGAGAGCGCCGACATCGACGGCCTGTCGCTGTCGAGCTTCACCGTCGGCCCCGACACCGCGATCGGCCTGACCCAGCATCTTGGCCTGTCGCCGCGCTGGCTCGATCACGTGCCGCTGGGCGGCGCCAGCGGCGTCGTGGCGTTGCGTCGCGCGGCGCGGGCCGTGCAGTGCGGCGATGCCGAGTTCGTGGTCTGCGTCGCCGGCGACACCAACCAGGTCGATTCCTTCCGCCGCATGCTCTCGACCTTCTCGCGCTTCGCCCAGGACGCCGTCTATCCCTACGGCTCGGGCGGCCCCAACTCCGGCTTCGCGCTGATCACGCGCAACTACATGAAGCACTATGGCGCCACGCGCGAGGATTTCGGCAAGATCTGCGTCGCCCAGCGCGACAATGCGCTGAAGTTCCCGCACGCCTTGATGAAGAGGAAGCTGACGCTCGACGACTATCTCGGCGCCCGCGCCATCTCCGATCCCATCCATCTGTTCGACTGCGTCATGCCCTGCGCCGGCGCCGAAGCGTTCCTGGTCTGCCGCGAGGACGTGGCGCGTTCGCAGGGCCTGAAGAGCGCGCGCCTGCTTTCAACCATCGAGCGGCACAACGCCTTCCCCGAGGATCCCATCCAGTACCGCGGCGGCTGGGCGCTCGACATCGACGAGTTCTACGCCATGGCCGGCGTCACCGCGGACGACGTCGACTTCGTGCAGACCTACGACGACTATCCGGTGATCTGCATGATGCAAATGGAGGACCTGGGCTTCTGCGCCAAGGGCGAGGGGCCCGCGTTCGTGCGCTCGCACACGCTGACCGCCGACGGCAGCTTCCCGCACAACGTCTCGGGCGGCCAGCTGTCGGTCGGCCAGGCGGGCGCGGCCGGCGGCTTCCTGGGCCTGGTCGAAGCGGTCCGCCAGCTGACGGGAGAGACACTTGGCGCATCGGTGCCGGACGCAAAGATCGGCGTGGTCTCCGGCTTCGGCATGATCACCTACGATCGCGGACTGGCGAGCGGTGCGGCGCTGCTGGCGAGAGGCACCGCATGACCGAGCCGCTGGTCCGCCCCAAGCGCAAGAATCCGCTCAAGAAGACGCGCGTGCCCTTGCTGCCGCAGGGCGTGCGCAGCCGCACCGCGCTCGGCCTCACCGAGGCCGCCGCCGAAGGCCGCTTCCGCCTGCAGGTCTGCAGCGACTGCGCCGCCGTGATCTATCCGCCGCGCGATGCCTGCCCGCGCTGCCTGTCGGCGCGCCTGCCGTTCCGCGACGTCGACAATCGCGGCACGCTTTTGGCCGAGACGACGATCCGGACGTCTACCGACGTCTATTTCCGCGAGCGCATGCCCTGGCGCATCGGCACCGTGCAGCTCGATGCCGGTCCCTCGATCGTGGCCCATCTGCACGGCGACCTGCGCGAGGGCGAGCGCACGCGCCTCGCCCTGAAGCTCGACAAATCCGGTCAGGCCATCGCCATGGCGCTGCCCATGGAGGACACCCCGAACATGGCCGACGACCCGCAGTGGCGCGAGCTCACCTGCGATCCCAAGTTCCGCCGCGTGCTGATCACCGACGGCCGCACCGCCGTCGGCCAGGCGCTGGCCGAGGCCTGCTCGGCGGCCGGCGCCAGCGTCGTCTTCGTCGGCGTCGCCGATCCCTGGAAGCCGTTCCCCGGCGAGGAGCGCCTGCGCAAGCTCGAGCGCGTCGAGATCGTGGCGCTCGACCTCACCGACACGATCTCGGTCAACGAATGCGCCGGCGAGTACGCCCCGCGCGTCGACATCCTGATCAACACGGCCGAGCACGTGCGCACTGGCGGCATCATCGAGCGCAAGGGCCTCACCGTGGCGCGCGAGGAGCTCGAGATCCGCTACTTCGGCCTGACGCGGCTGGCTCAGGCCTTCGGCCCGGTGCTGCGCGCGCGCGGCGCCGACGGCGTCAACTCGGCCGCCGCCTTCGTCAACCTGCTGTCGGTCTATGCGCTCGCCAACTGGCCGGCCTACGGCGCCTTCTCGGCGACCGAGGCGGCGTGTCTTTCGGCGGCGCAATCGCTGCGCGCCGAGCTGCGGCCGGGCGGCGTCAAGGTGCTGAACGTCTTCTTCGGTCCGCTCGAGACCGAATGGTATCAGGCGGTGCCGCCGCCCAAGGTCGCGCCCTCGGCGCTGGCCAACGCCACCGTGCGCGCGCTGCAGCAGGGCCTGGAAGACCTCTTCGTCGGCGACATCGCCGAGGATATCCGCGCGCGCCTCGCCGTCAGCCCCAAGGCGCTCGAGCGCGAGCTGGGATCATGAGCAGGAACACCGACATGGCTTCTCCCGATTTGGCGGCCTTCGCCGGCGCCATCGCCTCCGGCGCCATCGACGTCGTCGATCTCACCCACACGCTGACGCCCGAGTTCCCCACCATCGTCATGCCGCCCGAGCTCGGCCAGTGCGCGCCCTTCCGCATGGAGGAGGTGTCGCGCTACGACGAGCGCGGCGGCGCCTGGTACTGGAACAACATCTCCATGGGCGAGCACACCGGCACGCACTTCGACGCCCCGGTGCACTGGATCTCGGGCAAGGACCTGCCGCGCAACTCGGTCGACACGATCCCGCCCGGCGACTTCATCGCCCCGGCCGTGGTCATCGACATCTCGAAGCAATCCGCCGAGAACCCCGACTACGAGCTCACCGTCGCCGACGTGTCGGCGTGGGAGAAGCAGCACGGCCGCATCCCGGCGCGCAGCTGGGTGCTGCTGCGCACCGACTGGTCCAAGCGCGCCGGCCGCGAGTACGTCAACATGCACGAGGATGGCCAGCACACGCCGGGACCGGGGCCCGAGGTCGTGCGCTTCCTGGTCGAGGAGCGCGACGTGCACGGGCTCGGCACCGAGACCATCGGCACCGACGCCGGCCAGGCCTTCCATTTCAATCCGCCCTATCCCGCGCACTACTACATGCACGGCAAGGGCCGCTACGGCCTGCAGTGCCTCACCAATCTCGACCTGCTGCCGCCGACCGGCTCGGTGATCCTGGCCGCGCCGCTCAAGATCCGCCGCGGCTCGGGCAGTCCGCTGCGCGTGCTGGCGCTGGTGCCGCGTGAGTGAGGCCACCGCCATTGTGACCGGCGCGAGCGGCGGCATCGGCGCCGCCATCGCTCACGCGATGCTCGACCGCGGCTATCGCGTCGTGTCGCTGGCGCTGGAGAAGCCCGACTGGTCGCATCCCCATCTGGAAAGCCGCGCCGTCGACCTGTTCGACGCCAAGGCCACGGCCGCCGTCGCCGAAGATGTCGCCCGCCGGCATCGCGTCACGCACATCGTCCACAACGCCGGCGTCATCCGCCCCAATCCGCTCGGCGAGGCCAAGGCCGCCGACATAACGGCGCTGGC
>JADHLS010000168.1 GCA_016780605.1 Reyranella sp. | reverse complement strand
GCGCACATGCCTTGGCCCAAGAACGGCGGTGTCTGGTGGCAGGCGTCGCCCGCCAGCAGCAGACGGCCCTTGCGCCAGCCTTGCTGCACCACCGAATGGAAGGTGTAGACGGCGGCGCGTTCGAGACGGGCGTCGTCGGGACCGAGCCAGCGCGCCATCATCGGCCAGAAGATGCCGGGCTCGGTGAGTCGCGCCGGATCGTCACCCGGCATCAGCATGATCTCCCAGCGTCGGCGCTCGCCGCCGACGTTCACCACTGTCATCGGCCGCGCCGGGTCGCAGAGCTGGACCGTATAGTCAGGCAGCGCTTTGACGCGCGGACTTTCGGGATCGCAAAGAAGGTCGACGACCAGCCAGGGCTGGTGCAGCCCGAGATCGACGTGACGGCTGCCGATCGCCTGCCGCACCAGGGAGCGCGCGCCGTCGCAGCCCACGACATAGCGCGCGTCGAGATCGTCAACGGAGACGACCTCGTGACCGAGATGAACGCTGACATTCGCGAAGCGCTTCAGGCCTTCGCGCAGGACGCCTTCCAGGATCGGCTGATGGAAGTACCAGTTGCCGGCCCAGCCGTGCGGACCCGGACCATCGATGCCGCGCCGGATCATGAGGGTGCGGCCCTCGCCGTTGATGAAGTGCATCCCTTTGGAAGAGGTGCGCGTGACCTTGGCGATCTTCCCGGCGAGTCCTGCACTCTGGAAGATGCGCATGACCTCGCCGTCGAAATGCACGGCGCGCGGCAAAGGATGGATCTCGTGCTCGCGGTCGTAGATCTCGACCGCGAGTCCGGTCTGGCCGAGCAGGTTGGCTAGAAGCGCGCCAACCGGGCCGCAGCCGACGATGGCGACATCGGCGGAGATGGCCTTACCGCGGCGACAGTCTCACCGCGGTCAGGTAGCGATCGCGGTAATAATCGGCGTCCAAAGCCGTGACCATGACCGGGGAGCCGCGATGCGTGGCATGAACGAACTGGCCGTTACCGGCATAGATGCCGACATGGGTGAAGGTGCCGCGGTAGCCGAAGAAGACCAGGTCGCCGCGCTGGAGGTCACTGCGCGCGACCGGCTTTCCCTCGCTCGCCATGTCGTGCGGCATGCGTGGGATGGTTTGTCCGAAGACGGCGCCATAGAGGTAGTAGACGAAGCCGCTGCAGTCGAAGCCGGCGGGCGTCGTGCCGCCGTAGCGATAGGGCGTGCCGAGATACTTCATGGCGCGCGTGACCAGGCGGTCGCCCCAATCGTTGGCGACGGCGGCGGTCGAGAATGAGGCCGGGACCGCGGCGGGTTTCGCCTGAGTGAAGCCGGAGAACGCAGCGCCGTTCTCCTGCAGCCACTTGGCATTGAGTTGACTGGCGACGTTATCCGTCGGATCGGCCGCGGGAGCCGGCTTGGCGGGAGGTTTCAGCTTCGACTTCGCCGGCGCCTTGACCTGGGCCAGTGCGGGAGACAGAGCGCCCGCCGTTCCGACCAATGCGACTGCGGCCAGCACCATGACGCAGCGCCAAGCTCCCACCGCCATGAACTTCTCCCCAGCCAACAGCCCGTCCCAACTGGGGAAAGGCGACGCCCGTGTCTAACATATGTTGCAAATATGCCACAATAAAATCGGGCGGCTAGGCGTTGTTTTTGATCATTTTTTTGGGGTTGACCCTGTGGATGACCTCCGGCATCCGCCACAATTGGACTTGCGGCAGCGAAGGAGCGGCCCGCAGGCCGCTCCGTGCTTCAGCTACGAATTCAGCGCCTCCCAGACGCGTTCCGGCGTCGCCGGCATGTTGATGTGCTTGCCGCCCAGCGCATCGGAGATCGCGTTCATCACCGAGGGCAGCGAGCCCGCGCAGCCCGCTTCGCCGCAGCCCTTGGCGCCCAGCACGTTGGTCTTGGCCGGCACCGAGTGATAGTCCATCTGGAAGAACGGCGTGTCGCCGGCGCGCGGCAGGGCGTAGTCGGTGAAGCTGCCAGTCAGGAACTGGCCGTCCTCGTTGTAGACCGTGCGCTCGAACAGCGCCTGGCCGATGCCCTGCACCACGCCGCCGTGGCTCTGGCCTTCGACCAGCAGCGGATTGATGACGGTGCCGAAGTCGCTGACCATGGTGTACTTCACGACGTCGACCCAGCCGGTGTCGGGATCGATCTCGACCTCGGCGACATGCGCACCGTTGGGGAAGGCCGAGGGTGCGGCCTCGTGGACATGGCTGACGTCGAGCGTGTCGGGCACGCCTTCCGGCACCTTCATGCCGCTGCGCAGGCGCTCGGCGAGATCCATGATGTCGATGCCGCGGTCGGTGCCGACGATGGTGAAGCGGCCGAGCCGAAACTCGATGTCGACCGGCGAGGCTTCGAGCGCCACGCCGGCGATCTGCTTGCCCTTGTCGATCACCTTGTCCGAGGCTTCGACGATCGCGGCACCGCTCGCCATGATCGACTTCGAGCCGCCAGTGCCGCCGCCCGCGATCAAGAGGTCGCTGTCGCCCTGGATCAGCTTGATCTTGTCGAAGGGGATGCCGAGCTTCGAAGTCAGCACCTGGGCGAAGGCCGACCAGTGGCCCTGGCCATAGTCCAGGGTGCCGGTGATGATCGAGACATCGCCGTTGGGCTCGAAGCGGATGCCGCCCATCTCCTTCATCGGCGGCGCGGTCACCTCGAGGAAGTCGCCGATGCCGAGCCCGCGCAGCTTGCCGCGCTTCTCGCTCTCGGCCTTGCGCGCGGCAAAGCCCGCGACGTCGGCCAACGTCAGGGCCTTGTCGAGCAGCGTCGTGAACTCGCCGCTGTCATAGGTCGTGCCCGACGCGGTCTTGAACGGCATCTCCTCGGGCTTGATGTGGTTCAGCTTGCGCATCGCGACCTTGTCGATACCCATCTCGCGCGCCGCCGTGTCGATCAGGCGCTCCATAAAGTAGTTGGCTTCGGGCCGCCCGGCGCCGCGATAGGCGCCGACCGGCGAGGTGTTGGTGAAGGCGACCTTGGTCGCGACCTCGATCAAGGGCGTGCGGTAGATGGCGGCGAGGTTGCGCGTCACGCCCATCGAACCCATCAGCGGGCCGACATTGGCGAGATAGGCGCCGACATTGGCGAAGCCCGTGAGCCGCACGGCCAAGAACCGGCCGTCCTTGTCGAGCGCCATCTCGGCGTCGAAATCGTGGTCACGGCCATGCTGGTCGCTCAGGAACGAGCCCGAGCGCTCGTCGGTCCACTTCACCGGGCGGCCGAGAATCTTCGAGGCGTGGAACAGGCCGGCGTACTCGGGGTACGGCGAGCCCTTCATGCCGAAAGAGCCGCCGACATTGCCGGTCAGGATTCGCATCTGGTTGGGCTTGATCTTTAGGAGATCGGCCATCTGGTGCTTCAGGCCGAAGGCGCCCTGGTTGCCGCAGCGCAGCGTGTAGCGGTCGGTCTTGGCGTCGTATTCGGCGAGTGCGGAGCGCGGCTCCATGGCGCAGACGACGATGCGGTTGCTGACCAGCCGCAGGCGCGTCACATGCGCGGCCTGGGCAAAGGCTTCCGCGACCTTGGCCGCATCGCCGTAGTGATAGTCGACGCAGATGTTGCCGGGTGCGTCGTCGAACACGACGGGCGCGCCGGGCTGCGTCGCCTCGCGCGCGTCGGTGACGGCGGGCAGCTGCTCGATGTCGACCATCACGGCTTCGGCCGCATCCTTGGCCTCGGCCAGCGTCTCGGCGACGACGAAGGCCACCGGATCGCCGACGAAGCGGACCTTGTCGGTGGCCAGCGAATGGCGCGTTGGCGTCTTCATCGGCGTGCCGTCGCGGTTGGGCACGGGGATCAAGGTCTTGAGCGGACCGTAGCCTGCTTCGTCGAGGTCCTTGCCGGTCCACACGCCCAGCACGCCGGGCATGGTCTTGGCCTCGCTGATGTCGATGCCCTTGATGATCCCGTGCGCCACCTGGCTGCGCACCATGTAGCACCAGACCTGGTTGGGCAGGCTGAGATCGTCGGTGTAGCGGCCCTCGCCGCGCAGGAGGGTGGGATCCTCCTGCCGCGGCACAGGCTGACCGATGCCGAATTTCATCAAGCTGAGATCGTTCGCGGCCATTGGCGCGTTCATGGGCGGTCCGTCCGAAAGGGGTTGGGAGTTGAGGACACCATCATATCGTATCGACCGCAGCCTGCCGCCAGCCCGCAATGCAGGTCTCGTATGGCGGTTTGCCCGGTCTCTTGGCACTGGCTCCCCGCAGGGAGCGTGCCAACAATGCCCTTACTCTCGTTACGGAGGCGTTTCGGTGTCGGCCATTGCCTGGGAACTGCCGGAGGACGTGCGCGCGGCACGCGACGGCCTGCTCGATTTCGCGCGCAAGGAGATCTTGCCGCGCCATCGGGCCCATCACGACCTGTTCGAGGATGCGCGCCGGCTTTATCGAGAGGACGGCCGCTTTTCCGATGAGCTCAAGGCACTGATCGACGAGGTGCGGCGCGTCTCGGCCAAGGCCTATTCCGTGCAGGTCGGCTACCGCGCCGTCGATCGCGCCATGCAGACGCACGGCGCCATGGGCTTCACCAACGAGGTCGGGCTGCACCACGCCTGGCATGCACTGCGCATCGTCAACGTGGCCGACGGCACCAACGAGATCCTGAACCGCGGCATCGTGCAGCGCCTGCTCAAGGGCGATGTTGAGTTGTAGCGCGTTCATACGCGCTAGGCAGGCGGCAGCGCCTTCTGAGGCGCGAGAGCCCGCACGGTTCAGAAATGACAAGGATCATGTTAGTCATAGGTCATGTCGAACCTCGATCCGGTCACGCTGACCGTCATCCAGAACGGCCTGATCCAGGTCTGCAACGAGATGGACCTCGCCTTCGTGCGCTCGGCCTTCTCGCCGGTGATCTCCGAAGGCATGGACCGCTCGGACGGCATCTATGATGCAGCCGACGGCGCGCTGATCGCCCAGGGCGAGCTCGGGCTGCCGGTATTCGTCGGCACGATGCAGTTCTCGACCCGGGCGGTCATCGAGCGCGTGAAGAGCCATTACGCCGGCAAGGTCGATCCCGGCGACGTGTTCATCGTCAACGACCCCTATCTTGGCGGCACGCATCTGATGGATGTGCGGTTCGTGAAGCCGTTCTTCTACAAGGGCGAGCTGTTCGCCTGGCTCGCCAACACCGGCCATTGGCCGGACGTCGGCGGCATGGTGCCGGGCGGTTTCTCGGCCAGCGCCACGGAAGTGGAGCAGGAAGGACTGCGCCTGCCGCCGGTTAAATTCTTCAAGAAGGGCGAGATGGACCAGGAGATCCTGTCCATCATCCTTTCCAACATCCGCATCGCCGACCAGCGCATCGGCGACATCAAGGCCCAGGCGGCGGCGCTCACCACCGGCGAGCAGCGCCTGACGGCGCTGATCGATCGCTATGGCGCCGAGGTCGTGCGCCAGGCGATCGCCGAGATGCGGCATCGCGCCGAGCGCCAGATGCGCGCCAAGATTTCCGCCATTCCCGACGGCGTCTACGAGGGCTCCTCGCAAGTCGACAGCGACGGTGTGGTCGACGAGCCCCTGGTGATCAAGATGAAGATCACCAAGAAAGGCGAGGGGCTCACCTTCGACATGACGGGCTCCAGCCCGCCCTGCCGCGGGCCGATGAACAGCGTCATCGCCACCACCAAGTCGGCGATTTATCTCGCCGTTAAGCACATCTTCCCTGAGGTGCCGATCAACGCCGGCACCTTCGAGCCGCTCAGCATCGTCGAGCCCGAGGGCACCTTCCTTTATGCGAAGTATCCGCGGCCGGTATCGGGCTGCGCCGCCGAGGTGAGCCAGCGCATCGCCGAGGCGGTGTTCGCGGCCATGACCAAGGCGATCCCCGATCTCCTGTTCGCCGCACCCGCCGGTACCTCGGGCAATCTCGGCGTCGGCGGTTACGATCCCGAGCGCAATCGCAACTACATTATGTATCTCTTCACCGGCGGCGGTTACGGCGGCTTCCAGGGCGGCGATGGCCTCAGCAACGGCTGCTCGACCATCGGCATCTCCAAGATGCCGCCGGTCGAGGTGCTGGAGCAGTTCTATCCGGTGCTGTTCGAGGAATTCTCCCTGCGCGAGGGCTCGGGCGGCGCCGGCGAGTTCCGTGGCGGCTTCGGCATCAACTACGCGATCAAGCTGCGCCGCGGCGAGGCGCGCGTCTCCATGGTGATGGACCATGGCCGCACGGGACCGCAGGGCGTTCTGGGCGGCAAGGATGGGGGCACCAACACGGTCGAGGTCAGCCGGGACGGCAAGACCTACCGGCCGCCGCATCTCTCCAAGGACCAGGATATCCAGATCGGCGTCGGCGACGTCGTGCGCGTGTCGACGCCGGGCGGCGGCGGCTTCGGCGATCCGTCAAAGCGCGATGCGGCGGCGATCGCCCGCGACGTCACGCGCGGCTACTACAGCGAGGCCGAGGTCCGCGAGAAGTTCGGCGCGCGATGACGCTGACGCGGCGTGCATTGGTCGCGCTGCCGGTGGCCGCGACAGCGTCTGCTGCCGCCGCGCAATCGACGTGGTACGCCGTGCGCGGACCCGATCGCGCGTTCATCGTCGATATGCCGGGTGAGCCGATTTACAAGGTGCTCGACACGCGCTCGCCCGGTGGCACGGCGTTCGCCTACCACTCCTACAGCCTGGAATACGGCCGCATGTCCTTCGTGGCGCAGACGGCGCTGCTGCCCGCCGACATCGACGTGCGCCAACCCAGGGCCTACCTGCAATCCGTGCTCGATGACCGCGCCCAGCGGCTGGCTGGCGGCAAGTGGATCAGCGTCGAGTGGCGGAACGTTCTGGGCGTGGTTGCCGCGGAATCGCTTGGCTCGGTGCAGGGCGGCAACGTGTTGCGTCAACTCGTGCTGTTGAAGGGCGCGCGCTACATATCGCTGGCCTGCCTCGGCCCAGCCGATGCCGTGCGCGCGCCCGAGGCCGAGCGCTTTTTCAGGTCGCTGAGGTTCGGAGCATGAGCAAGCCGCGTATCCATATCCTGGCGCTCGGCGGCACCATCGCGACGCGGCCCGACGCCAGCGGCGTCATGCAGATGGGCGCCGGCGCCGACGACCTGGTGAAGGCTGTGCCTCTGCTCGCCACCGTCGCCGAGGTCCAGGCCGAGACGGTGTCGCGCGTCGGCAGCCATTCGCTCTCCTTCGACCAGATCCATGCGCTGGCGGCGAAGATCGCGACGCTGCAGGCCGATGGCGTGGTCGTCACCCAGGGCACCGATACTCTTGAGGAGACGGCCTTCCTGCTCGATCTCCTGGTGCAGCTCGACATTCCCGTCATCGTGACCGCGGCCATGCGCAATCCCGCGCTCACCTCGGCCGACGGCCCCGGCAACCTTCTGGCGGCGGTGCGCGTGGCCTGCGATGCCTGGATCCGCCGCCATGCGCGCGCGCTCGGCGTCCTCACGGTGATGCTGGACGAGGTCTATGCCGCCGCCGACGTCATCAAGGCGCATCCGACGCGTCTCAATGCCTTCATGGCGTCCCAGACCGGACCGATCGCAGCCCTGGTCGAGGACCGCGTCGTGCCGCTCGGTCTGCCGGTGCGCGACGCGATCGACGCGGCACGCAAGAAGCTCGGCAAGGCGAGCGGCGCGGCGCAGCCGGTGGCGCTGCTGTGGATGGGCCTGGACGAGCCCGGACACCTGATCGAGGCGCTGCTCGGCGCGTCGGATCGTCTCGGCTATCGCGGCGCCGTCGTCGCTGCCATGGGCGGCGGCCACGTGCCCGAGCCGCTGGCCGATCGAATGGGACGACTTGCCGCGGCGTTGCCCACCGTCATCTCGTCGCGTGCCGGCGGCGGCGCCATGTTGCGTCATACATATGGCGGGCCGACATCGGAAATCGCCTTGCGCAAGATGGGCATCATCTGGGGCGGGCGATTGCATCCGTTGAAGGCGCGCGTACTGCTCGACACCTGTCTCAGGGCCGGTCTTGCCCGCGACACCATTGCCGAGGTGTTCGACGCTTTCGGCTAGGGTAGAGTAACCGGCGCGAGGTGATCGCCATGCTCGAAGTCTTCGATGCAACGCTGCTGGCGCGGCTGCAGTTTGCCTTCACCGTCTCGTTCCATTTCATCTTCCCGTCCTTCACCATCGGGCTTGCGAGCTATCTCGCCGTGCTCGAGGCGCTGTGGCTGTGGACCGGGCGCGCGGTCTATCTCGACCTCTTCAAGTACTGGCTGAAGGTCTTCGCGCTCACCTTCGGCATGGGCGTGGTGTCGGGCATCGTCATGTCCTACCAGTTCGGCACCAACTGGTCGGTGTTCGCCGACCGGGCGGGGCCGGTGATCGGCCCCCTGATGGCCTACGAGGTGCTGACCGCCTTCTTCCTCGAGGCGGGGTTCCTGGGCGTCATGCTGTTCGGCATGAACCGGGTCGGCAAGACGCTGCACTTCGTGGCGACGCTCGCCGTCGCCGTCGGCACCTTCATCTCGGCCTTCTGGATCCTGGCGGCCAACAGCTGGATGCAAACACCGGCAGGCTATGCTGTGAATGCCGGTGGCCAGTTCGTGCCGGCCGACTGGTTAGCCGTCATCTTCAACCCGTCCTTCCCCTACCGGCTGGTGCACACCGTCTTCGCCGCCTATCTGACGACGGCGCTGGTCGTCGGCGCGGTCGGCGCCTGGCATCTCCTGCGCGAGCGCACCAACGAGGGCGCGCGCACCATGTTCTCCATGGCCATGGGCATGATCACCCTCGTCGCGCCCTTGCAGATCCTGGCCGGGGATCAGCACGGGCTCAACACGCTCGAGCACCAGCCGGTGAAGGTCATGGCCATGGAAGGCCACTTCCAGAGCCACGAGCACGGCGCGCCGCTGGTCCTGTTCGCATGGCCCGACCAGGCCGAGGGCAAGAACCTCTTCCCGGTCGAGATTCCCAAGGCCTCGTCGCTGATCCTGAAGCATTCGTGGGATGCGCCGCTCAAGGG
>JADHLS010000167.1 GCA_016780605.1 Reyranella sp. | reverse complement strand
GTGGCTTGCCACCACCTCGAACTCGATGTGCTGCAGCCGGTCGCGCAGCCACGCCAGGTGGCGCGCCACCAGCACCGCCATCGCCTCGCCGGCCGACAGCCGCACCACGCCGCTCACCGTGTCACTGAGGCCGGCGCTGCGGCGTTGGATCGACAGGGCCGCCTTCTCCATCGCCTCGGTGTCGGCCAACAGTTCCTCGCCGGCTGAGGTCGGCACGAAGCGGTCGGGCAGGCGCTCGAACAGCCGCGCACCGATGTGCTGCTCCAGCGCCTGGACCCGGCGTGACACGGTGGGATGGCTGACCCCGAGCGCCTTGGCGGCGGTGCTGAGCGTGCCCTCGCGGGCCAAGGTCAGGAAAACGCGGAGATCGTCCCAGTTGGCTTCCATGTTCAAAAATGTACACGGGTTCTTCCAATTTGTGGACTGACGAATACGGATGTTCGGCTTAGATTGATTCTCATGCACATCGAACCGCGTCTTCTCGTCTTCACCAAAGGCGTGCGCTGGCGGATCGCCGGCGCCGTCGGCATCGGGCTTCTGGCCGTCGGTCTGGGCATTGCCCGCTTGGGCCTTCTGGGCTGGCTGATCGGCCAGGTCTTCACCGGCCGGCCGGTCGCCGAGCTGGTGCCGTCGATCCTGCTGATCGCCCTGGTCATGGTGCTGCGCGGCGCGGCCGAGCACTGGCGCGCCGTGGTGGCGCACGGGACGGCGGCGCGGGTCCAGAAGAAGCTGCGGCGCATACTCTACGACCAGGTGGCCTCGCTGGGGCCGGGCACGGTCGGCCGCCAGCGCTCGGGCGGACTCACGCTGTCGCTGATCGACGGCGTCGAGCAGCTGGAAACCTACTTCGGCCAGTTCCTGCCGCAGTTCCTGATCGCCCTGCTGTCGCCGCTGCTGATCTTCGCGGTCGTGGCCTTCATCGACCTGCCGGTGGCGCTGGTGATGCTGGGCTTCGCCCTGGTGGCGCTGCTCGGGCCGGCGCTGTGGCACAAGTGGGACGTCAAGAACTCGCGGCGTCGCCAGACGGCTTATGCGACCTTCGCCGCCGAGTTCCTCGATTCCATCCAGGGTCTCGCCACGCTGAAGGCCTTCGGCCAGGGCAAGACACGCGCCGACAAGCTCGAGGTCGAGGCACGCGATCTCTTCCGCCGCACCATGTGGGTGCTGGGCACCAATTCACTGGCGCGCGGAATCACCGACACCGCGATCGCGGGCGGCGCGGCGACGGCGCTGATCTACGGCGCCTCGCGTGTCGAGTCGGGCGCGATGTCGCTCTCGGCTCTCCTGGTCATCCTGATGCTGGGCATAGAGATCTTCCGGCCGATGCGCGAGCTCAGGACCGTGCTGCATCAGGGCATGGTCGGCCTGTCGGCGGCGCAGGGCATCTATCGCATCCTCGACGACAAGCCCACCGTTGCCGACGCAGCGCCGGCGCGCCTCGACAAATCGCTGGCGCCGACCATCGAGTTCGAGGATGTGCGCTTTGCCTATCCCGGCACGCGGCGCACCGTGCATGACAGGCTCACCTTCCGCGCCGAAGCCGGCGAGCGATTGGGCCTGGTCGGCCCGTCGGGCGGCGGCAAGTCGTCGATCGTCCGCCTGCTGCTGCGCTTCTACGATCCCGACCGCGGCCGCATCCTTTTAGGCGGCCACGACCTGCGGACGTTGCCGTTCGCGGAGATCCGCTCGCTGATCTCCGTGGTGAACCAGGACACCTTCCTGTTCCACGGCACGGTCGAGGAGAACATTCGCCTCGGCAAACCCGATGCCACGCAGGCCGAGCTCGAGGAAGCGACGCGCGCGGCCAACATCCACGACTTCATCCTGAGCCTGCCTCAGGGTTATGCGACGGTCATTGGAGAGAAAGGCGTCAAGCTTTCAGGTGGCCAGCGCCAGCGCGTCGCCATTGCCCGTGCGCTGCTGCGCGACACGCCGATCCTGGTGCTCGACGAGGCGCTGTCCGCCGTCGACGCCGAGAACGAGGCGGTGATCCAGGAGGCGCTCGACCGGCTGATGCGGGGCCGCACGACGCTGATCCTCGCCCATCGCCTGTCGAGCGTGATCGACTGCGACCGCATCCTGGTGCTGGACGGCGGCAAGGTCGCCGAACAAGGGCGCCACGCCACGCTGATGGCCAAGGGCGGCGTCTATGCCGGCCTGATGGCCGAGCAGGCGCGCGAGCAACACTCGACGGTCGCCTCCGACATCATCGCCGCGCCGCAGCGCACGGAGTCGGTGGCCGACACGCCGGGCGGCGCGGTCAAGGTCGTGACCGAGGGCATCATCAAGGCCGAGGGGCTCACCTGGTATCAGGTCGTGGTCGCCCTGATGAAGGTGATCATGCCGTGGAAGGGCAAGCTCACGGCCACCTTCACCCTGGGCGTGCTGCGCGTCATCGCCTTCATCGGCGTGGGCGTGCTGTCGGCGCTGATCGTGCTGGCGCTGAAGCATCACGAGCCCTACACCGGCCTCGCCATCGCGCTCGCGATCGTGGCGCCGCTGTCGGGCATCCTGCATTGGTTCGAATCCTGGCTGGCGCATGACATGGCCTTCCGCCTGCTGGCCGAGATGCGCATCGACGCGTTCCGCAAGCTCGATGCGCTGGCCCCGGCCTATCTGGTGCGCCGCCGCACCGGCGATCTTATGGCGCTCGCCACGCACGACATCGAACTCGTCGAGTACTTCTTCGCCCACACCGTGGCGCCGGCCTTCGTCGCCATCCTGGTGCCGGCTGCCGTTGTCGCGGCGCTGGCCTGGGCGGACGGCTGGCTGGCGGTGGCGCTGGTGCCATTCCTGCTCGCCGTGGGTCTCAGCCCGTTCCTGATGCGCAAGCGCGTCGACCGCCTGGGCAGCCAGGCGCGCGAGGCGGCCGGCGAGCTCGGCGCTTTCGCCGTCGATTCCGTGCAGGGCCTGGGCGAGATCGTCGCCTTCCAGCAGGAAAGCGCGCGCGGCGCCAAGCTCGATCAGCTGTCGCAACGCCACATCACGCTGCGCCTGCCCTTCTTCAGCGAGCTCACCCTGCAGCATGCCATCCTCGAAGTGCTGACCGGGCTGGGCGGTCTTGCCGTCGTCGTCGTGGGCGCGGTGCTGTCGCAGAAAGGCGCCATCGACTCCGGCCTGCTGCCGCTTTGCACCATCCTCGCCATGGCGGCCTTCCTGCCGGTCTCGGAAATCGCCCAGATCGGCCGGCAGCTCGCCGACACGCTGGGCGCGACGCGGCGCGTCTATGCGCTGGCGAACGAGCCGATCCCGGTGCGCGACGGGCCAGGCGTGCCGCCACGCGCCGGCGCCGCCGCCCTCGCGCTCGAGAAGGTGAGCTTCACCTATCCCGGCCAGACGCGCCGCGCCCTTGCCGACGTCAGCTTCGAGATTCCGGCCGGCAAGACGGTCGCCCTGGTCGGCACGTCAGGCGCCGGCAAGACGACGACGGCGCAACTCTTGATGCGCTTCTGGGATCCGGATTCGGGTCGCATCACGCTGAATGGCGCCGACTTGCGCGACTACAAGCTCGACGACCTGCGCCGCCTGATCGCGCTCGTCGCGCAGGATACCTACCTGTTCAACGACAGCCTGCGCGCCAACATCCTGATCGCGCGCCCCGACGCCTCCGAGGCCGACCTGCAGGCGGCCATCCGGCACGCCTCGCTCAGCGACCTCGTCGCCGCCCTGCCCGACGGTCTCGACTCACCGGTCGGCGAGCGCGGCACGGCGCTGTCGGGCGGACAGCGCCAGCGTGTGGCCATCGCGCGCGCCTTCCTGAAGGACGCGCCCATCCTGGTGCTCGACGAGGCGACCTCGCATCTCGATGCCGTCAACGAGCAGGCCGTGCGGCGTGCGCTCGATCTGCTGCAGGCCGACCGGACGACCATCGTCATCGCCCATCGCCTGTCGACGGTGCGCGACGCCGACCTGATCGTCGTGCTTGACGAGGGCCGGGTAGCGGAGACCGGCACGCATGCGTCATTGCTGGCACGCAACGGTCTCTATGCCCGGCTGGTGTCGCGCCAGCTTGCCTCGGTCTACGCGCCTGCGGCATCCTGAGAGGCGCTAATTCCCGTCATCCCGAGCGAAGTCGAGGGGCTCGGCTACGGTCGGGATGACGGACTTGGACGAGGGAGAGCCGCATGTTCAGTCACGTCACTGTCGGCACCAACGACGTCGCCAAGGCCAAAGCCTTCTACGACGGCGTCGGCAAGGCGCTCGGGCTGGCGCGCCTGGCCGATCATCCCGAGGCCGCGGGCTACGGGCCGGCCGGGGGACGGCCGCAGCTCTGGATCGTGACACCACTCGACAAGAAGCCGGCGAGTGTCGGCAACGGCATCACGGTCGGCCTCAACGCAAACGATCGGCCGTCGGTCGACGCCGCTTACAAGGCCGGCCTCGCCGCCGGCGGCAAGGATGAAGGCGCGCCCGGCTTGCGTACGCACTACCATCCCAACTACTACGGCGCCTATCTCAGGGACCCCGACGGCAACAAGGTCTGTGTCGTCTGCCACAAGCCGGCCTGATTCCCCCTGTCCCGGCGGCAATGGATTCGCAGTACAATAGGCAAGTCGATTCGAGTCGAACGAGGATGGCTCCATGGCTCGGCTGTCGCGTCGCGTTATCCTGGCCGCCCCGGCCGTGCTCGGCATATCGCCTTCCTTTGCGCAAAGTGTGCTGCCGGCGCGCGGCATCAGGATCATCATCGGCTATCCGGTCGGCGGTGGGACGGACGAGATGGCCCGTCTCATTGCGGCCTCGCTGCAGCGACGGCTCTCGCGATCCATAACCATCGAGAACAAGCCGGGTAACGGCGGTGCGGCGGTCGGCGAAATCCTGAAACGTTCGCCGACCGACGGGTCGGTCCTGGGGTTCATGCAGACGGCGACGTTGATCGGGAAGCTGACGAGCAAGACCTACCCGTTCGATCCACTGACCGACGTCCTGCCGCTCACCTTGGCCGGCACCTATCCGACGGCCTTTGCCGTCTCCCGCAAGCTCGACCTCTCGACGCTGGCGGACTACGGAAAGTGGCTGCAGAACGCGCCGTCGGAGCAGGCGCGCTTTGGCACCACCTCGCTCAACACCCTCATCCACCTGTTCGGCTTGATGATCGGCAAGGCGTTGGGCCGGCCGCTGGAGGCCGTCTACTACAAAGGCGCTTCGCCGCTGGTGACCGATCTTCAGGAGGGCAGGATCCCCGCCGGCAGCGGCGGGCTCACCTCGTTCCTGCAGCATCATCGCGGCGCACGTCTGCGCATCCTCGTCACCTCGGACAACAAGCGCAGCAAGACGGCGCCCGACATCCCCACCGTCGCGGAACTCGGCTACCCGGGCCTTGAATTGCAGAACTGGTACGGCTTCTTCGGGCCGACCGGCCTGTCGCCGGAGGTGGCGGCGGCCTGGGAGCGCGAGTTGCGGGCCACGCTCGACGAACGCGACACCGCCGAGCAGCTGAGCCAGCTTGGCCTCGAGGTGGAAACCTCGACCGGCAAGGAATGCGCCGAGCGCTTGGCAGCCGATATGGTGCGCTGGCAGTCGATGCTTGACACATTCGGCCTCAAGGCGACCAATTGATCCAGTAATTCAGCCTCACCCTCAGGATGAGGTTAGTCGATGGAGTAGGCATATGAGCGAGCCGCTGAAGGTCTTCTGGCAGCCGGGTTGAACCAGCTGTCTGAGACTCAAGGAGTTTCTATCGATCCGTGGGATCGACTTCGTTTCGGTTAATGTGCTCGAGGATCCGACCGGCCTGGCGGAGCTGCAGAAGCTCGGCGTGCGCTCGGTGCCGGTGCTGTCGCGCGGCGACAAATATACCTTCGGCCAGAGCACCAAGCAGATCATCGACTTCCTCGGCCTGAACGAGAATGGCGGGCCTCAGCTCACGACCGACGAGCTGGCGGCACGCGTCGACAAATTCATGGGCGCCGCGCTGGAGTTGATTCCGCTGATGCCGGCCGACCGCCTCGACACGCATGTCCCGGGACGGCCGCGGAGCTATCGCACGCTTGCGTTCCATCTGTTCCGCGTGGTCGACGCCTTCCTCGACGCCAATGAGAACATCACGCTTGTCCAGACGATGTTCCGCGAGGAGCCGGCGCCCGACGCCGACACCAAGGCGCTGGTCGCCTACGGCGAGAAGATCCGCGCCCGCTTCCGGGAGTGGTGGCGGAAGGGCGATACCGCGCCTTCGAAGACGTTGCAGACCTACTACGGCCCGCAGAGCCTGCACGAGCTGATGGAGCGCACGACCTGGCATTCCGGCCAGCATGTCCGGCAATACATGATGTTGCTGGAAAAGGAGGGGGTCACCCACCACCGGCCGCTGGTCGCCGCCGATTTCGCCAAGCTGCCGATGCCCCAGAACGTGTGGGACGGTTGACGAGGACGGTGCCGTCGCTTACGCCCACGTGCATGACTGCCAAGTTTCCCAGCCAGAAATATCCCAACGCCGGCGCCTTCATCGCCGACTATGCCTCCGCCATGGGCAAGGCCCTGAGCTCGGTCCGTCCGGGCGAGCTCGAGAGGGCGGTGACGGCGCTGAAGCGCGCCATCCAGGGCGACCGCCTGATCTTCAGCTGCGGCAACGGCGGGTCGGCGGCGATCGCGAACCATCTCACCTGTGACTGCTCCAAGGGCATCGCGGCCAACACGACGCTGCGCCCGCGCGTGGTGAGCCTGTCGGCGACGGTCGAGCTGGTCACGGCGATCGCCAACGACATGGAGTATCCCGAGGTTTTCGCCTATCAGCTGAAGAACCTCGGCCGACCGGGCGACGTGCTGATCACCATCTCCTCGTCGGGCGATTCGGAGAACATCGTGCGGGCCCTGGCCTGGGCCGCCGACAACGGCATGACCACCATCGCCTTCTCCGGCTTCAGCGGCGGCCGCAGCGCGCAGATGGCGGATATCAGCCTGCACGTCGCGGCGGAAAACTACGGCGTCGTCGAGGACGTGCATCAATCGCTGATGCATATCCTCGCCCAGTATGTGCGCATGTCGGAGCTGCCGACGGAACTGGTGCAGTCGCTGCGGTTCTGACATGCGGTGGACCGTCGTTTTTGCCGGTCTGCTGCTTATTCCTCCCCGGCTGTTGCCGACCCGGCACTACGGCTAGACGGGAACCTCACCCTGCGACAGGCGTTCACAGGCCCGGAACCCACAGCCCAGGAGCATGTCATGCGAAATGCGGCCGCCCACAACGACAAGGACCTGGCCCGGCAGATCGCCCTTCTGAAGGCGCAGCTGGAGGAACTTGCCGAGACCGTCAACGGCACCGGCAATTCAATCGTGGCCCGCGGCGAAGCGGCGATCGAAGAGTCCTTGAAGTCGGCGCGCGAGATGATCGCCAAGTACGGCGACACCGCCAAGTCGATCGCCGACGACACGCTGAAGCTCAAGGACAAGGCTGCCGACAAGATGCTCGAGCACACCGAGGCCCGTCCACTTACGACCCTGGCCGCGATCCTCGGCATCGGCTTCCTGGCAGGCTGGCTTTGTCGTCGCAACTGAGCGGCCGGCCTCTCAGCGGCCATACGCGCCAAGCAAGGCCCGGCCCTCGATGATCGGTCCCCTCGTGCGCGTGGCGGCCTCCGCGGCCGCCGCGCGTTCCCTGCGCACCGCCGCGCATGACGCCGTCCTGCGCGCGATACTGACCGTTGGCGCCGCGGCGGCTGTTGCCGCCGGCGCCGTCTGCCTGACGACCCCGCCCTTATCCTGCTCGAACGCGCCGTCGATGGTCCGGCGGCGTGGGCGCTCATGGGGGCCTTCTGGACTGCCGTCGGGCTGATCTACTTCGCCGCCGCCAGACGTCGCCGCTGACGGGTCGGACCCGTCTTGGGCGCCTTTACCGGCGGCCGCGTCACCGACGCCAATGAGGGCTTGCGCGCGATCCTTTCGCTGACCGGCCGATCGTCCGACAGCAGGACCTCCAGCCAACGCAACGACGGCAGATGGGCCGCGATGGTGCTGACCAGGATCAGCAACGGCACCGCCACGATGGCGCCGATGGCGCCCCACATCCAGCCCAGCAGCGCGATCGAAGCGAACACCGCCACCGTGTTGAGGGCGCAGCGCCGGCTCACGAACATCGGGGTGATGAACTGCGATTCCACGCCATGGATCAGCAGGAGCACCGCGGGCGCGGCGACGATGCGCGGCCAGTCGTCGAAGGTGATCAGGGCCACCACGGCCACGACGGCGATCGTCACGGCCGGCCCGATGAAGGGCACGAAGCTCGCGATGCCCAGAAGCGCGCCCCAGATGATGGCGTTAGGAAAGCCCAGCAACATCAGCGCGACGGTGGCAAGCGCGGCGACTCCCGAATAGATCACCGCCAGCGAGAACAGGTACTGGCCGACCCTGTCGTTGATGTCGCGCATGACGCGAGCGACCCGCAGACGGGTGTCGAACGCGGCGGGAATGCGCATGATCTGGCGGCGGGCGCCATTGCGATGCCCGAGCAGCAGGAAAGCCAGCACGGCCGCGTACAGGATCTGCAACAGCAAGCCGGGCGTCGTGCTGACAAGGTCGTTGATCAGCGAACGCTCGCGCACGACGACCTTCTCGGGTGGCGCGGCTGCGGGCGTGCTGGGCGCGGCGCCCGAGGTGGCCTGCTCGACCTGCTTGGAGACCTCCTGCACGACCGCCAGCGACTTGCGCACGCCCTCGAGCTTGCGTTCCAGCGTGTAGGTGAGAAACGGCGCTTGATCGACCCAATTGGTGAGGGCCGGCACCGAGATCGCCAACAGCAGCGCCAACCCCAGCGCCAGCATCGTGACCGACGCCAATGCGGCCGCGGTGGCCCGCAGACGGAGGCGCTCGAAGGTGTTGGCGACCGGCGTCAGCATCAGGGCCAGCACGACCGCGCCGGCCGTCGGGATGAGGAAATCGCGGGCGACATAGCCCAGAGCCGCGACCGCG
>JADHLS010000166.1 GCA_016780605.1 Reyranella sp. | reverse complement strand
CATCGGCGATGCCATGATCACCGATCCCCACGCCGACCTGATCACCTTCACGGGCTCGGTGCGGGTCGGCAAGCACATCGCCGCCACCGCGGGCTACAAGCGGCTGGTGCTCGAGCTGGGCGGCAACGATCCGCTGATCGTCATGGAGGATGCCGACCTCGACAAGGCGGCCGAGCTCGCGGTCGCCGGCGCCACCAAGAACTCGGGCCAGCGTTGCACAGCGGTCAAGCGCATCATCGTGATCGAGAGCGTGGCCGACGCCTTCGTCGACCGCGTGCTGGCCAAAGCCAAGAAGCTCAAGGCCGGCGATCCGCTTGATCCAGAGACTGACGTCGGCACGGTGATCCACGAGCGCGCCGCGACGCTGTTCCAGAATCGCGTCAGTGAGGCCGTGGCGAAGCACGGCGCCAGGCTGCTGCACGGTAATGACCGCCGGGGGGCGCTGTTTCCGCCGACGGTGGTCGACCATGTCGATCCCGGCTGCGAGTTGGTGCGCGAGGAGACCTTCGGGCCGGCCATCCCGGTCATCCGCGTCAAGGACATCGACCACGCCATCAAGGTCTCCAACGGCACGGCCTACGGCCTGTCATCGGGTGTGTGCACCGACCGGCTGGACTACATCACGCGCTTCGTCGATGAGCTGCAGGTCGGCACGGTCAATGTCTGGGAGGTGCCGGGCTATCGCATCGAGATGTCGCCCTTCGGCGGCATCAAGGATTCCGGGTTGGGCTACAAGGAAGGAGTCCTTGAAGCCATGAAGAGCTTCACCAATGTAAAGACCTGGTCGCTGCCCTGGCCGGGTTAGTGACAGCATTGCTGCCAACCAGGGAGGAAACATTGGCCGCGCGGACCTATGGCGGAAGCTGCCACTGCGGCGCCGTCGCCTATACCGTCGAGATCGACACCGATCAGGCGCTAAAATGCAACTGCACGATCTGCACCAAGCTCGGTGCGGTGTGGGCCTTCGCGCCCAAGGCCAAGTTCAATTTGAACAAGGGCGCGGGGGAGCAAGGCGACTATTTGTTCAACAAGAAGGTGCTGCACCATCGCTTCTGCACGAGCTGCGGCATCGAGAGCTATGCCGAGGGCACCGGCCCCGACGGCTCGCCGATGGTCGGCATCAATCTTCGTTGTGTCGAAGCCATCGACGTCGATAAGCTCAGCCCCAAGCCGTGGGATGGCCGCAGTCAGTAGGAGCCTATCGATGTCGATGATTTCCCGCCGTGGGCTGATGGCGGCTGGCGCCCTGGTGGCGGCGCCTTCAGCGGTGCGGGCGCAGGCGTGGCCGTCCAAGCAGATCCGCATGATCGCGCCCTATCCACCGGGCGGCGGCATCGACACCGTGACGCGGGCCTTCTCCGAGGGCGTGTCGTCGAAGCTCAACCAGGTGATCGTGGTCGACAACCAGCCGGGCGCCGGCGCCACCATCGGCGCGGCGGCGTTGGCGAGAAGCCCGGCCGACGGCTACACGCTGATGGTGGGGAGCATGGTCGATTACTCGATCGCGCCCTACTTCCATCAGAACCTCAGCTTCGACATGGCCAAGGATTTCGTGCCGATCCTGGAGATCGGCAACGGCACGGTGGCCGTGCTGGTGACGCCGAGCCTGGCGGTGAAGGATGTCCAGGAGTTGATCGCCTACGCCAAGGCCAATCCCGGCAAGCTTTCCTATGCCTCGTCGGGCTACGGCGGCCTCATTCATCTCAACTACGAGATGCTGAATCAGATGACGGGCGCGGAGATGACCCATGTGCCCTACAAGGGCACCAGCTTCTTCCAGGCCGACCTCTACGAGGGCCGCGTGCAAGTATCGATCGACAACGTGCTGGCCCATCTGCCCAACATCGCCGCTGGCAAGGTGCGCTGTCTTGCCGTCACCAGCAAGGCGCGCTCGCCGTTGCTGCCGGAGGTGCCGACCATGGCGGAAGCGGGCGTGCCGGATTTCGAATCCGCCACCAACTACACGCTGTTTGCGCCCAAGGCGGTGACGACCGACATCCAGAAGAAGCTGAACGAGACCGGCAACGAGGTCGTCAGCGACCCGGGCTTCCGCCAGAAGATGCTGAAGCTCGGCATTGTGCCCGCCGGCGGTCCGCAGGCCGAGGTCGTGGCCAGGATGCCGGTCGAGATGAAGCGCTGGGCCGACGTCATCACCAAGGGCAATATCAAACCCAGCTAGGCCAACGCATGAGCAACGGTCGGGTTATTCCCCGTTGTGCGAGGGGTGACCCCACCGACACACTCACCGCGATTTCGAGCGGAGGAAGCATCCATGACCGTCAGCCAGGCCGACAAAGCCAAGAAGTTCCGCGCGCTGCATGAGGCGCCTGGATCCTTCGTCATCCCCAACCCGTGGGACGCTGGCTCGGCGCGCGTGCTGGCTGGCCTCGGCTTCGAGGCGCTGGCGACCTCGAGCGGCGCCAAGGCGGGGGTCCTGGGCAAGCGCGACGGCAAGGTGACGCGCGAGGAGGCGCTCGCCAACGCCAAGGCCATCGTCGAGGCCTGCGATCTGCCGGTCGCCGCCGATCTCGAGAAGGGTTTTGGCGATGCGCCCGACGCTGCCGCGGAGACGATCCGCCAGGGCGCGGGCATCGGCCTGGTCGGCGGCTCTATCGAGGACGCCACTGGCGACAAGGACAAGCCGCTTTACGACATCGAGGCGGCCGCCGCGCGCGTGGCTGCCGCGGTGAAGGCAGCGCGCGCGTTGCCGTTCGCCTTTACGCTGACAGCGCGTGCCGAAGGCTTCCTGCGCGGCAAGCCCGATCTCGATGACGTGATCAAGCGGCTGAAGGCCTTCGAAGCGGCGGGCGCCGATGTGCTGATGTCGCCCGGCCTGCCTGATCTCGCGGCGGTCAAGAAGGTCTGTTCCGCGCTGAATAAGCCCTTCAACTTCATGGTCGGCATCAAGGGTCGTTCGTTCAGCCGCGCCGAGCTCGAGGCGGCAGGCGTGAAGCGCATCAGCCTCGCCACGTCGCTCTATCGCGCCGCCATGACCGGGCTCGTGGATGCCGCGAAGGAGGTGAAGGAGAAGGGCACCTTCACCTATCTGGATCACTCGATGCCGACGCCCGAGCTCAACGCCTTCATGAAGGAGTGACCACCTGGGTCTTACATGCAGTTGAGGGTGTCCGCCGGCGGCAGCTTGGTGTTGCGGTCGATATCGTAGGTGTCCGGCAGGAACTTGTTCTTGATCAGCGTGCCGGTGGCCTCGACAAAGCTGCCTTGACGACATCCTTTGTCGTTGCGATGCAGGACGATACCGAACTGGCACGCAGTCTTGCGATCACGGAAGAAGATGACGCCGGCTGCCTCCGCCATCTTGTCGATGACGCCGGTGACCTTGACCTCCTGACCTTGGAGGTTGTCGCAATATTGCGCCATTGCCGGGGCCGTCTGAAGCCACAGCGCAGCCACCATCGCCATGGCGGCCAACAGCTTTGGTCGCATCGCTCTCCATCCCGAACACACCCAACTCTAGCCAGCTTAAAGCTGCGGCGGGACTAGGGCAAACCGGCCTTGGCCAGCCCGTCCAGGATGCGTTGAAAGTCGCGTGGGTCCTTGTAAGGCAGCACCCCTTCCCGCTGGGCCATCGAGAAGCCGGGATTGACCTCCATCAGGCCGTCCCACGCGGCCTTTGCCTCGTCGATCCGGCCGAGATGGCCGTAGGCAGCCGCGAGCAGCATGCGGCTGGCATCGGTGTTGGGATTTCGGGCAATGCGCTCGGCCAGGTGGGCGGCGGCCAGCTCGTCGTCCCCCAGCCCGAAATGCGCCTGCGCCGCCAGATGCAGGAGGATGTTGGGATAGTGCGGGTCGAGCCGCATGGCGACGGCCAGTGCATCGAGCGCCTCGCGATGCTTGCCCGCATACATCAGGGCCATGCCGAGCACGCCATGGCCCTGCGCATAGTTGGGGTCGAGCTCCACCGATCTTTGCAGGGCTGCCAGCGCTTCCTCGTAGCGGCGCTGCCAGACGCGGACATTGCCCATCGCGACGTAGCCGCCGGGTTGGCGATCGTCGAGCTCCAGCGCTCTGCGCGCCCAGCGCTCGCCCTCCTCGAGCGCGCTCCCAGGATCGGGCACCCAGGCGTTGACGTAGTCGGAGACCGCGGCGAAGGCGAGCCCGACATGCGGGGCGGAGAAGTTCGGATCGAGCTCCAGCGCCCGGCGGTGCAGGGCGCGGGCCTCGGCGATCGACTCGGCCGTGCCGCGGCCCAGCAACTGGCGGGCGCGCAGCCAGCATTCGTAGGCTTCGAGGTTCTTGGTGCCGCCGCCCTTCTTGAGGTCCTGCTCCTCCGCGCGGCTGAGCTTGACCGCAAGCGCCTCGACGATCTTGTGCACCACCTCGTCCTGGGTGGCGAAGATGTCGGTGAGCTCCCGGTCGAAGCGGTCGGCCCACAGATGGCCGCCGGTCTGGGCGTCGACCAGCTGGGCGGTGATGCGCACCCGATTGCCGGCCTTGCGGATCGAACCCTCCAGCACGAAGCGCACGCCGAGCTCCTGTCCGATCTCCTGGACCTTCACCGAGCGGCCCTTGTAGGTGAAGGAGGAATTGCGCGCGATCACGAACAACGCCTGCACCTTGGAGAGGTCGGTGATCAGGTCCTCGGAGATTCCGTCGCTGAAATATTCCTGCTCGGCATCGCCGCTCATGTTGGCGAAGGGGAGGACCGCGATCGACGGCTTGTCGGGCACGGAGGGCGCGGCTGGGCGCCGGCCGCCGTTGGCGCGGCCGACGCGGAACACGCGCACCGGCCGGGCGATGTTCTTGACCGGCTTCTCCCCCAGGTCCTCGAGCTCGATGCCGAGCTTGTCGCGCACCGAATCGCGGACCGCGCGTGAGACGAAAATGCCGCCGGGCTCGGCCAGCGCCTCCAGGCGGGCCGCGATGTTGACGCCGTCGCCGAAGATGTCGCCATCCTCGATGATGACGTCGCCGAGATTGATGCCGATGCGGAACTCGATGCGCGCCTCGTCGGGCGCGCCGCGGTTGCGGTCGTTCATGCCGGCCTGGATGGCGACGGCGCAGCGCACGGCCTCGACGGCGCTGGCGAAATCGACCAGCAGGCCATCTCCGGTGCGCTTGACGATGCGCCCGCGATGGGCGGCGATGTGCGGCTCGACCAGCTCGCCGAGATGGGCCTTCAGCCGCTGCAGCGTGCCTTCCTCGTCATGGTTCATCAGCCGGCTGTAGCCGGCGACGTCGGCCGCGAGGATGGCCGCCAGTCTTCTTTCGGTACGCTCTGCTTCCATGGATCGTGGAGCGACAGAATAACGATGTACGGGCCTTTGTGCGAGACGGTTGCCAGCGCCGGTTGCCTCGAAGAAGGTAGGGATATGGATACGATCGCCGATAATGCACGCGCCAAAAGCGAACATCTCGACGTGTTGATCGTGGGCGCAGGCCTTTCCGGCATCGGGGCGGCCTGGCATCTGCAGGACAAATGCAAGGGGAAGAGCTACGCCATCCTCGAGGCGCGTGACGGCAGTGGCGGCACCTGGGACCTTTTTCGTTATCCCCGCATCCGGTCCGATTCCGACATGTACACGCTGGGCTACTCCTTCCGCCCGTGGAAGAACGCCAAGGCGATCGCCGACGGGCCCGCGATCCTGTCCTACATCCGCGAGGCCGCGAGCGACCACGGCATCGACCGGCGCATCCGCTACCGGCACCGCGTGACCGCCGCCTCATGGTCGACCGAGAAGGCGCGCTGGACGGTCGAGATCGAGCGCGGGCCGGATCGCGTGAAGACTATCATCACCTGCAATTTCCTGTGGATGTGCAGCGGCTACTACGACTACGCCGCGGGCTACACGCCCAAATTCCCCGGGCGCGAGCGTTTCAAGGGCCGTATCGTCCACCCCCAGAGCTGGACCGACGACATCGACTACAAGGGCAAGAACGTCGTGGTGATCGGCAGCGGCGCCACGGCGGTCACCCTGGTGCCGGCAATGTCAGGGGAGGCCAGGCACGTCACCATGCTGCAGCGCTCGCCGACCTACGTCGTCGCGCGGCCGGCGGAGGACGCCATCGCCAACCACCTGCGCCGCCGCCTGCCGATCGGCCTCGCCTACGGGCTTACGCGCTGGAAGAACGTGCTGTTGGGCATGTACTTCTATCGGCTCTGCAAGCGCCGGCCTGATCGCGCCAAGGCGTTGATCATGAAGGGCGTGCGCTATTGCCTTGGCCCGGACTACGACATCGATACGCACTTCACGCCGCGCTACAACCCCTGGGACCAGCGGCTCTGCCTGGTGCCCGACGCCGACCTCTTCCGGGCCATCCGCCAAAAGAGGGTCTCCGTTGTCACCGACGAGATCGAGACCTTCACGGAGACCGGCATCCAACTGAAGTCGGGCGAGGAGCTTCCAGCCGACCTGATCGTGACGGCGACTGGCCTGTCGCTGCAGTTGCTGGGCGGCATGACGGTTGTGGTCGACGGAAAGCCGATCAATCCGGGCGACACGGTCGCCTACAAGGGCATGATGTATAGCGACGTGCCCAATCTCGCCGTGGTGTCGGGCTACACCAACGCCTCGTGGACGCCGAAGGCCGACCTGGTCTGCGAGTATGTCTGCCGCCTGCTCAATCACATGCAGAAGAACGGGCTGCGACAATGCACACCACGGCTCGACGATCCCGCCACGGAGCGCCTGCCCTGGGTCGACTTCTCGTCCGGTTACATTCAGCGCGCCATCGAGCAGTTCCCCAAGCAGGGCTCGCGCCATCCCTGGCGCCTGCACCAGAACTACGCACGCGATCTCATGAGCCTGCGCTACGGTTCAGTGCGCGACCCCGCCATGGAGTTCTTGAACTAGTCACAGGGAGAGCGACATGCGCTCCACGCGTCGACGCATTGTCGGATCGGGTGCCGCGTTCGCGGCCCTTGCGGGCTCCGTCGCCACGCCACGAGCGCAGGCGGTCTGGCCAAGCAAGGCCATTCGCATCATTGTCCCCGGCGGCCCCGGCGGCGTCACCGACATCCGCGCGCGCTGGCTGGCGGACCACCTGTCCCGCGCGCTGGGCCAGCTCATACTGGTCGAGAATCGCGGTGGCGCCGGCGGAAATCTTGGGACGGTCGCTGCGGTGCGCAGCCCACCCGACGGCTATACGCTGCTGGTCGTGCATATCGGCACCATGGCCATCAATCCGCACATCTATCCCAATCCGGGATACGATCCGCTGGTCGACATCGCGCCGATCACCCGGCTGGGCGTCGGACCGCAGGTATTGGCGGTGCACAAGGACGTGCCGGCTCATTCGGTGGCCGACCTGATCGCGCTCACCAAGGCCAAACCCGGGGAGCTTACCTTCGTGTCGCCCGGCGTCGGCACACCCGGACATCTCGCCGCCAGCCTGTTGCTTCACCTGACCGGCATGAAGGCCACGCACATCCCCTACAAGGGCGGAGGCCAGGCGGCGCAGGATCTCATTGCCGGACACGTCACCTTCACCATCGAGGGCCTGACGGTGCTGAAGCCTTTCGTTGACGATGGACGGCTGCGCGGTCTCGCCGTGACCACAGCGCAGCGCGCAAAGTCGATGCCTGACCTGCCAACGATGGCCGAAGCCGGCGTTCCCGGATACGAGTTCACCGCCTGGGCGGGACTCGGGGCGCCCGCCGGCACGCCACGGTCCGTGATCGACCGCCTCTATGGCGAGATCGCGAAGATCCTGACAACGCCCGAGGCGCAGGCGTGGTTCGAGTCATTGGGCGCCGATCCCGGCGGCGAGCCGCCTGATGCTTTTGCCGCTCTCGTGCGCGCCGAGAATGCCAGGTTGGGCGAGGTCATTCGTGCGATGGGCATCAAGGCCGAATAAGAAGCTCGGATGAAATATAAGAACTCGCGTATCAGGCCCTGGCCTCGCACCGCAGCCCGTGCCGTACCGCGCCCCGGCGAGGGCAAGCGCGGGCCCGAGGGCCATCTGGGCTACCTCGTCCGCCAGGCCAACGTCGCGGTGCGGGCCGCCATGGAGAAGGCGCTGGGCGACATCGCGATCACGCCGCCGCAGTTCGCCGTGCTCACCATGATCGCGGCCTATCCCGGCGTGTCGGGCGCCGACCTGGCACGGCTCACCTTCCTGACGCCGCAGACCATCAACGTGATCGTCGGCAACCTCGGGAAGATGGGCGCCATTCGGAAGTCGGCCGACGCCGAGCATGGCCGTATCCTGAGGCTTGCCGCCACGGCCAAGGGGCGGGCGCTGCTGAAGCGCTGCCGCGCCCGGGTCATGGAGGTTGAGGCGCGGCTGGCCGGGCTGGTCGGTCGCGACGAGGAGCGAGTCGTGCGGGGGTGGCTCAGTGCGGTGGGCGAGGCACTGGGGAAGTAGCAATGTTGTCATCCCGAGGCCGAAGGCCGAGGGACCTTTCCCGTGGTCCTAAAGGTCCCTCGCTGTGCTCGGGATGACAGCCTTCGCTTACGCGAGAATTTTGCTTCGCTGAGGATCGACGGCCGCGCCATCGATCCTGCGGGCGGCATGACGGCGGGTGAAGGCCTCGATCTCGTAGTCGGTGTGGCCGGCCTCCTCGGCTGCAACGTAGCCGAAGGCGATGGCCTTGCCGATCGTGTGGCCCCAGCCGGCCGAAGACGTGACCCCCAAAACCTTGCCGTCGCGACGGATCGCCTCGCCGCCATAGAGCTGGACGTCGGCATCGACGGTGAGCGTGATCAGCTTGCGCGCCGGGCCGGCAACCCTGGCTTTCTCCAGAGCGGCGCGGCCGATGAAGTCGGACTTCTTCTTCAGCGACATGGCAAAGCCAAGGCCCGCCTCGTAGGGCGTGTAGTCCGGCGTGATGTCGGTGCCCCAGTAGAGATAGCGTTTCTCCAGCCTGAGCGAATCGATGGCGCGGTAGCCCGCGTCGGCCAAGCCGAGGTCGCGGCCCGCAGCCCATAGAAGCTCGTAGACATG
>JADHLS010000165.1 GCA_016780605.1 Reyranella sp. | reverse complement strand
ACGATCATGCGCTCGTGCGGCACCAGCACGCGGTCGAACATCAGGATGGCGTCGCCCTCGTCGAACCGGCTGCTGAGCGGCCGGTCGAACGACGTCTCGCCGCGATGGAAACTCTCGCGACACAGGATGGTGAGTCCGGGCGCGTTCATCGGCACGAGGAAGGCCAGCATGAATTTCTCTTCGCCCGACTTGCGCGGATAGTAGGGGCCGACGTAGCACTCGTTGGCGACCGGCGCCAAGGTCGAGAGCATGCGACAGCCGCTGACCACGACACCGTCGGGCCGCCGCTCCACCACCTGCACCGCCTGCGAGGGCGCGTCCTGCGTCGAGCGGTCGGACTGCGGATCGATCAGCGCATGGGTGACCTGGAAGTCGTTCTCGCGGCAGAGCTCGACCATCCCCTGCGCGCGCGCCGCCGCCTCGGTCTTGCCCAGCGCCTTCAACGCCACGGAAAGATCGACCAGGAAGGCCGACATGAAGTCGGTCAATCGCCCCATCAGGCCGAAGGTGCGCTTGGCCCGCAGGTGGAAGCAGCCGGCGAGCGCCTCGAACTCCGCGCGCGTGCGCGCTTCGAGATAGGTCGCGCTCACCTTCTGCCCTGACGTCGGTGAGGCATAGGTCAGGATATCGCGCAGCGCCGGATCGTGCTGATCGTCATAGAGCGCCGCGATCGTCCCGATCACCCCCTGCAGCGGCGGATAGGCCGTCACGTCGGAGACGACCTTGCCGTCGATGAACAGCCTGCGGCCGTCGCGCAGGGAATCGACATATTGCTTGCCGGTCATGATGGGCATGAGTCTCTCCGTCGATACCGCAACGTTGGCCGCAGAAGGCGCTTGGCGGCCATGGCCGAATCTGGAATGTTCGCGGTGCGAACACCAGAACATGCATCGGTCCGTCAGATCATTGTCGCGCGGCCTGGCGTTGATCCGCGAGCTCAATGTCAGCGGGCGAGCGAGCGCCCTCGACCTTGCCGGCCGCACCGGGCTTAACCGGACGACCTGCTATCGCCTGCTGCAGACGCTGCAACAGGACGGCTTCGTCTCGTTCGACGCCGAGACCGCCTTGTTCGGCCTGACCGCTCGGGTCCGCATGCTGAGCGAGGGTGCCTCGATCCGCGATCTCGCGAGCCAGGCGGCGCTCCGGCCAATGCTCGCCCTGTTGGACGAGGTGTCGTGGAGCAGCGACTTCGCGGTGTTCGAGCTGGGCTCCGCCATGATCCATGAGAGCACGCACTCGTTCAGCCCGTTCTCGATCCATCGATCCATGGTCGGGCGCCGCCGCTCGCTGGTCCGCAGCGCACTGGGCTACGCCATGCTGGGCGCGGCGACGCCGGCGCTGCGCCAGGAGATGCTCGACATCACGGCGTCCCTCGTGCCCGAGGACGCCGCGCTGGCGCAGGATCGACGCTTCATCGGCCGCATCCTCGCCAGGACGCGCAAGGATGGCTACGCCTCGTCGATCGGCGAAAGCGAGCAAGGCATCAGTGCGATCGCGCTGCCGATCCGCGGCGCCGGCCCGGTGCTGGGCAGCCTGAACATTGTCTTCTTCAGCTCCGCCATGACTCCGGCGGTCGCCGCCCGGCGCTATCTGCGGCCGCTGAAGCGGGCCGTCGGCGAGATCGAAAGGCGCTGGCGTACCCGATGACATTCTTCAGGCGAAACGACTGGATGGCGCGGGCGGCGTCGCCTCTCTAACCTCACCCGTGATCGGGAGGAAGCGATGCTGCCCAGTCCGACACGGGATGCCGCGCAGGCGGCAAGCGACATCGAGACGTTCGGCTTCTGCATCGTGCCAGAGGTGCTGCCCACCGAGCGGCTCGTGCGCGTGCGCGAGGCGCTCTACCGCGCGGCCAGCGAGGACAGGGCGCGCGGCCGCGAGCAGAAGTTCCGGCTCGACTATGCGCACGACGAGACCAACCAGCGTGTCTGGAACCTTCTGAGCCGCGACCCGATCTTCGCCGACCTGGTCGAGGATCCGCTGGCGCTGGAGCTGGTGAAGGCGACCGTCGGCTGGCCGGCGCTGCTGGGCAACATCTCGGCCAACATCACCGGACCGGGCGGCGGCGAGATGGTCCTGCATGCCGACCAGATCTTCGTGCCCGAACCGTGGCCGGCCCGGCCGCAGGGCGCGAACGTCGCCTGGTGCATCGACGACTTCACCGACGAGAACGGCGCCACGCGCATCGTGCCGGGCAGCCATCGCCTGAACCGCAAGCCCGCAGCCGAAGAGGCGACGGCGGAGAGCGTCGCCCTCGAGGCGCCCGCCGGATCGATCGTCGTCATGGAGAGCCGCGTCTGGCACAAGACCGGACATAACCGCACCAAGGACAGCCGCCGCGCCGGCATCTTCGCCTGGTACACGCGGCCGATCTATCGCCAGCAGGAGAACTGGTTCCTGTCGCTCAATCCCGCCGTCCGCCAGTTCGCTTCCGACGACATGCTGGTGCTGCTGGGTTACCGCACGGAAGGACTGGGCCTGGTCAACGGCAAATCGCCGGCCTGAAAAGGAGGAACGAATGGATCTCGAGGTTGCCAAGCGCCAACTGCTCGAGGACGGATGCTGCGTCGTTCCCGGTATCCTGACGCCGGCCGAGACCGAGAGCGTGCGCGCCAAGCTATGGCAGGCGGCCGAGAACAACGAGCGGGCCGGCGTGCCGACGCGGCAGATCGGGCTCGACCCCAATGAGCACAATGTCCGCGTCTTCTATCTCTTGGAACGCGACGCGATCTTCCGTGAGCTGATCCAGCACCCGACGGCGATCGAGTTCGTGACCGCGCTGCTGACCTCGGACTTCCTGATCTCGAACTTCACGGCCAACATCGCGCTGCCCGGCAGCCAATCGATGGAGTTGCATTCCGACCAGGGCATCGTCGTGCCCGAGCCGTGGCTGCAGCCCTGGAGCATCAACGTCATCTGGTGCCTGAACGACGTCGATGAGGAGAACGGCGCCACGCGCTACCTGCCGGGCAGCCACAAGATCAAATACGCCTCGGAACTGCCCCAGGACGCACGCACCCGCATGGTGCCGTTCAAGGCCCCGGCCGGCTCCTTCGTCGTCATGGACGGCCGGCTGTGGCACACCTCCGGCGCCAATGTCTCGAAGGACCGCGAGCGCGCCCTGCTGTTCGGTTACTACTCGCGCTCGTTCATCCGCCAGCAGCAGAACTGGAACGCCAGCCTGTCGCCGGAGACGATCGACAGCCTGTCGCCACAGCTACGCGCCTGGCTGGGGCTCGAGGCGCGCGCCAACGTCTCGCTGGCGCGACGATTGCGCATCCATCCGGTCGCCACCCACACCAAGCTGACGTCATAGCCTCGCGGCTTGATCTGCATCAAAGCGAGCGGTCGCCGCGGCGCCCATCCTCGGTTAGAGGAGGCCAGGGCCATGACAACGCTCCAGAATCTCCAGCAAACGCTTCATCGCTTCGTTGAAACCCTTCGCAGGCGCCGGCAGCTGCGGCGCGAACTCGTGCAGCTCGAGGCCATGGGCTCCCTCGATGCCGTGCTGGCGGATGCCGGTTTGATGCGCTCCCAGATTGCGCCCCTGATCGCCGGATGTGCCGGTTCGCGCGAACTGCTCGACCAGATGGTCACGCGGCTCGGTGTCGATACCCGGCAACTGCCTGTCGAGACGGTGCGCGACATGACCTGGGCCTGCACGACCTGCGCGGACAAGCGCAAGTGCCGTGACTGGCTGGCCGGGACCGAGGAGAAGGAATATCGCACCTTCTGCCCCAACGCCGCCGAACTCGACCATGCCCTGTCGAAGCAGCGGCCGAGTCTCCAGGCCTAGGACAAAAACTCCTTCGTCCACTTCGTATAGTCGGCATCACGCGTCACGCGCTTCATCAGCTCGGCATCGGCGATGCCGGTGAGCTTGCCGGGCGGCGTGCCGTCGCGCAGGGCGCGCAACGTGTCGTGGATGGCCTTGACCGCAGCAGCGAAGGGCTGGTGGCCCTGCAGCGCGATGCGCACGCGCCGCGCGCTGAGATAGGCAAGATCGGTGAGATCGCCCGAGACGCCGCCCAGGATCAGCGGCAGGGTCGTCGCGGCCGAGAGCGCATCGAGCTCGGCCCGGGTGCGCACGCCGACGAAGAACAGCGCATCGACGCCCGCCGCCTCATAGGCCTTGCCGCGGGCGATGGCGTCGTCGAGCCCGGTAATTTGCACCGCACTGGTGCGACCGGCGATGCAGAGCGCCGGATCCTGGCGCCCCGCCAGCGCCGCCTTCATCTTGCCGACGCCCTCGGCGATCGAGGTGAGCCGCGGCTTGGCCGTGCCGAACGGCGTCGGCAGGTCGGTATCCTCGAGGCTGAGGCCGCCGACGCCCGCCGTCTCCAGCTCCTCGACCGTGCGCTTGGCGTTCAGCGCATTGCCGTAGCCGTGGTCGGCATCGACCATCAGCGGCGGGTTTCCGGCGCGGTTGATGCGATAGGCCTGGCCCGCGAATTCACTGAGGGTGAGCACGATCAGGTCGGGCGCGCCCAGCACCGTGAGCGACGCCGTCGAGCCCGCGAACATGCCGACCTCGAAGCCCAGGTCCTCGGCGATGCGGGCGGAGATCGGATCGAACACCGAGCCGGGATGCACGCAACGCTCGCCCGACAGGATCGCGCGAAAACGCCGGCGGCGGTCGGTCCAGTTCATGACGGTCTCCCCCTGTATTGCGTGCGCTCCTCAGGGTGAGGTGATGCCCCTGAAACGCAGCGTGGTCCAGCAAAGGCACCGCAGCAATGCAGGGTCGCGTTTCGAGAGGCAAACCGCGACCGGCCAAAGGTTTGGCGCCGGCAGACCCCAGGGCGTAGCGTTTACCTCAGGGAAAAGGCGCAAAAACAAAGCGCCAAGAGGAAATGCCATGTTCGACGTTCTCGACCGGCAGACCACTCTGACCGGCAACCAGAAGAAGATACTCGCCGCCGCCATCATCGGCGACGCGCTGGAATTCTTCGACTTCTTCCTGATCGCGTTCGTGTTCGCCTTCCTGATCGGGCCGTGGAAGCTCACCTTCGGGCAGACCGCCATGGTGTTCCTGAGCTCGGGCATCGGCGCCATCCTCGGCGCCTATGTCTGGGGCTGGATCGCCGACCGCATCGGCCGCCGCAAGGTGTTCATCGGCACGGTGCTGAACTTCTCGATCGCCACCGGCCTGCTCTACTTCACGCCGGACAACGGCTGGGTCTACCTGACCATCATGCGCTTCTTCGTCGGCTTCGGTGTCGGCGGACTCTATTGCGTCGACCTGCCGTTGGTGCAGGAGTTCATGCCGTCGTCCAAGCGCGGCTGGGTCGGCGGCCTGGTGACCTGCGTCATCCCGATTGGCGTCGGCCTGGGCGCGGTGCTGGGCGCCTTCCTCGGCGCCGACCAGTGGCGGCTGCTGTTCGCGATCGGCGTGCTGCCCGCCCTCATCGTCCTGCTGGTGCGGCTGTGGGTGCCCGAATCGCCGCACTGGCTGGCCCGCCAGGGCCGGCTCGAGGAGGCGCGCAAGTCGCTGGCCTGGGCCCTGCAGGTCGATCCCAAGACCCTGCCACTGCCCCGCGCAGACGAAACCAAGGTGGTGAAGACCAACTGGTTCGACCTCTTCAAGTATCCGCGCAGCCTGCTGGTGTCGTGGCTCGGCAATGCCGGCGCCCAGACCGGCGCCTACGGGATCGCCCTGTGGGCACCTTCCTTGTTCGTGCTGCTGTTGAAGGTGACGCCGCAGGAAGCGTCCAAGATGATGATCCTGCTCACCGTCACGGGCTTCATCGGCCGCCTCAGCTTCTCATGGCTCTCCGAAGCGATCGGCCGGCGGAATTGCGGCGGCCTGCTGGGCTTCGGCGCCGGCGTCCTGATCATCGTCGCCGGCTACAACTACAATGCCACGCTGTTCGGCCTGTCGGCCTTCTGGCTGATCCTGGCCGCCGCCATGTTCTTCGTCGACGGCGGCTTCGCCATCGTCGGTCCCTACGCGGCGGAGATCTGGCCCTCGCATCTCAAGACCTCGGGCATGGGCTCTGCCTATGGCTTCGGCGGCATCGGCAAGATCCTGGGCCCGGTCGGGCTCGCCCTGATCGTGGGTTCGCAGAACTATCTGAAACCCGACGTACCACTGACCGAGATTCCGACGGCTTTCGTCTATCTCGGCTGCTGGTTCCTGATGGCCGGGGTGGTCTATTATTTCTTCGGGCTGGAGACCAGGGGCAAGACGCTCGAGCAGATCGACCGTGAGCTGGCCGCCGCCGACTGAACGCAGGAGAGCGATGTTTTGGACACGTTGATCCCGTCTTCCGCGGAGCTTGCCGGAGATCCGGCGCTGGTTTCGCGCGCCGAGGCGCTGCGGCCCATCGTCGAGGCGGCCTCCGATGAGATCGAGGACCAGCGCCGCCTGCCGCCCGCCCTGCTCGACAAGCTGCACGAGGCGAAACTGTTTCGCCTGCTGCTGCCGCGCTCCTTCGATGGCTTCGAGACCGACCCGGTCACCTTCTTCCATGTGATCGAGGCGATCTCCAAGGGCGACGCCAGCACCGCCTGGTGCCTGAGCCAGGCCGGCGGCTGCGCCATGTCGGCCGCCTATCTCGATCCGGCGGTGGCCCGCAAGATCTTCGGCGACGACCCGCGCGCGGTGCTGGCCTGGGGTCCGGGCCCGCGCGTGCGGGCGATCGAATGCGAAGGCGGCTACAAGGTGACCGGCGTGTGGGCCTTCGCCTCGGGCGGTCGGCACGCCACCTGGCTCGGCGCCGCCTGCCCGATCTGGCAGGCCGACGGCTTGCCGCGGCTGGGACCGGACGGCCACCAGCTCGAGCGCACCATGCTGGTGCGCGCGGACGAGGTCGAATGGACCGACATCTGGAGCGTGGTCGGTCTGCGCGGCACGGCAAGCGACCAGTTCGCCCTCACCGACCACTTCGTGCCGGCCGAGCATTCGATCACCCGCGCCGTGATCACCCGCGAGGGTGCGAGCGAATGCCGCGAGAACGGACCGCTTTATCGCATGTCGGCGATGACCTGCTACGAGGTGGGCTTCGCCGGCGTGGCGCTGGGCATCGCCCGGGCGAGCCTCGACAGCTTCGTCGACGTGGCCAGGAACAAGATCCCGCGCGGCAAGAAGAGTCCCTTGCGCGACAACGCCGTGGTCCAGACCAACCTCGCGCTGGCCGAGGTCGGCATCCGCTCGGCGCGCGCCTTCCTGCTGCAGTCGGTCGCCGAGATCTGGAAGGAGATCTCGGCCGGCGCCGGCCTCATGGTCGATCACCGAATCGCCATCCGCATGGCCTCGACCAACGCCATCCACAAGGCGCGCGAGGCGGTCGACTTCGCCTACAACGCGGCTGGTGCAACCGCGATCTTCGAGAACCATCCGCTGGAGCGCCGCTTCCGCGACATCCACACCGTGACCCAGCAACTGCAAGGCCGGCTGTCGCATTTCGAGACGGTGGGCGCCTGGATGCTGGGCGCCGACGCCGACCTCACCTTCGTCTGATCATCACCGGAGACCGATCATGCCGCTTGGCGTCCTGCAGCATTTCACCATCGAGCCTTCCGACCTGGAACGCACCAAGGATTTCTACTGCGACGTGCTGGGGCTGGAGAACGGCGATCGCCCGCCGCTCGGCTTCCCCGGCTACTGGCTCTATTCCGGCGGCGTGCCGACCGTGCATCTGCTCGGCCCGCGCAAGCCGCGCGAAGGCATCATCGTGCGCGGCACCGAGAAGAAGTTCGACGACACCGGCCGGTTCGACCACATCGCCTTCTCCGCGACCGATCTGCCGGGCGTGCGCAAGCGGCTCGAGTCCAAGAAGGTGAAGTTCCGCGAGCAGGTCGTGCCGCGGACCGGCGCCGCCCAGATCTTCCTCTATGATCCCGACGGTGTCGGCGTCGAGCTGAACTTCCCCCCTGAAGAGGCGAAGGCGTAGTCTTGCCGGACCGCGGGCCTCCAGGCCCGCCTCGGAATTCATGAGCGGGCTAGTCGCGGTTTACCGCGACATTGAGGCCCGCGGTCCAGTAAGAGGTCTGAATGCTTGTTTCGCTGGATATCGAACGTGTTGAACCCCTCGCCGACGGTGCACCGTTCGGCGAGGTTGGCGCTTATGAGCGTGTGATCGGCAAGGCGCGCGGCGAGGTCGATCCGCAGCATCCCGCCAACAAGGGCATCGCCCTGCTCGACAAGGCTCCGCCCAACGCCAATGGCAAGGTCGAGTACACGGCCGATGTCTTCATCCTGCGGCCCAAGGACCCGGCCAAGGGCAGCGGGCGCATCCTCTACGAAGTCAACAACCGCGGGCGCAAGATGCTGTTCGGCAACATCGCCGACGGCCCGCAGGGCGTGAACGATCCCAAGACGCTGGCCGATGTCGGCAACGGCTTTCCGATGCGCCGCGGCTACACCATCGTCTGGTCGGGCTGGGACCCCGATGCGCCGCGCGCCAACATGGGTCTTGGCCTCTCTGCACCAGTCGCCACCAACGACGGCGAGCCGATCGTCGAGATGGTGCGCGAGGAGTTCGTTTCCGGTACGCGCGCCGGCAATCTCGAGGTCTTCAAGCTTTCCTACGAGGCCGCCGGCCTCGAGCAGCCGTGGGCGCGGCTGTCGGTGCGCGCCCGCGCCGACGACGAGCGCCGCGAGTTACGCCGTAGCGACTGGTCGTTCGTGGATTCGCGGTCGATCCGGCTGACGGGCGGCGTCAAGCCCCTGCCGGGGCACCTCTATGAATTCCACTACGAGGCCAAGAACCCCAAGGTGCAGGGCTTGGGCTTTGCCGCGACGCGCGACATCGTGAGCTGGCTGCGCTACGACCCTGCAGCGACCGCCGCTACGGGCGGCAAGATCACCCATGCGCTGGCCATCGGCTTCTCCCAGGCCGGGCGATATATTCGCCATCACGTCTCCGAGGGCTTCAACCAGGACGAACAGGGCCGCCGGGTATTCGACGGCATCCATTCGCACATCGCCGGCATCGGCCGCATCTTTTTCAAC
>JADHLS010000164.1 GCA_016780605.1 Reyranella sp. | reverse complement strand
TACGAGAAGGCAGACGACGTCGGAGGCACCTGGCGGGAGAACACGTACCCCGGCCTGCATTGCGACGTGCCGTCCCATCTGTACTGCTACTCGTTCGAGCTCAATCCCGATTGGAGCCAGACCTTCGCCGGCCAGCCGGAAATCAAGGCGTACCTGCAGCGTTGCGCCGACAAGCACGGACTTGCGCGACATCTGCAGTTGGGTACCTTGATCGAGCGTGCCTGCTACGACGAGGACGACGGTAGCTGGACGCTCTCGACCGGCGACGGCCGAACCGTCCAGCACCGCGTGGTGGTAAGCGCCACCGGCGGGCTGACCGCGCCCAACCTGCCGAAGATTGAGGGTTACGACGTCTTCAAGGGTCGCTGGTGGCATTCCGGCGCCTGGGACCACGGCCACGACCTGTCCGGCAAGCGGGTGGCCGTCGTCGGCAGCGCAGCGAGTGCGGTCCAGGTCGTCCCGCACGTCGCCGGCCTGGCGCGCCAGGTCTTCGTGCTGCAGCGGACGCCCAACTACGTATTGCCGCGCCGCAACCTGGCCTATCGTCCGGATCAAAAGGAGGAGTTCAAGCGGCCGGACACGCGAGCCCTCGGTGACCATCGACGATGGCTGTACCGCCGCTCCCTACGCTCTTACCAAGTGTTCAAGAAGAGCCCGGCGGCCCAAGTCTGGCTGCGCACCGCGACCTTGGATCACCTGCGGGCCCATATAAGCGATCCGGCGCTGATCGAGAATTTGACACCACGTTACACGCCAGGGTGCAAGCGCCTGCTGGTGTCGGACGACTACTATCCCGCGCTGACAAAGAAGCACGTGCAGCTCGTCGCCGCGGGTCTCGACCGCCTGAACGAGACCGGCTTAGTCGCGACGAACGGCTCGGCGTTCGACGTCGACGTCGTGATCTTCTGCACCGGCTACAAGCTTGGAGGGCGCGCCGAGGGCGGACCGGCGGTCGACGTGGTGGGCCGCGCCGGCCACAGGTTGCGCCACGTCCTCGGTGCGCGACCGCAGGCCTTCTACGGCGTCGCCATCCCGGGATTTCCCAACTACTTCACGATCTGCGGCATCAACGGCGTGGTCGCATATGCCTCAGTAACGTCGTCGGCCGAGGTGCATGCCGAGTACATCGCCCGCCGCATCCGCGACCTGACGCAGCGCGGGCTACGTTCCATCGAGGTCAAGAGCGACGTCGTGCAGCGCTTCAGCGAGGAGGCCCAGGCGGAGCTGCAGTCGATGAGCTGGGCGGAAAACTGTCCCAACTTCTACCGGGATTCGTCGGGTCGTATTCTCAGCTTCTACCCCGGCACGCTGGGACGCCTGAGGCGCGAGATGCGGGTACGCACGCTGGCCGACTACGACCTCGAGGTGGTTCGGCCATGACCCGAATGATCCATCTCACTGGTTTCATGCTCTACAGCCCGGCGCCGCACATGATCATGTCGTGGGTCTATCCCAGGGCAAAGATCCGGCACCAATGGCATGAGATCGAATACTGGTCGGAAATCGCGCGCACGCTGGAGCGGGGCTGCTTCGACATGATGTTCTTCGCCGATGGGCTCGGCGGCGGCACGAATCGCGCAAGCGTCCGCTACGCCATCCAGTTCCCGACCCACGATCCGCTGACGCTGATCCCCTATCTCGCGGCGGTGACCGACCGGCTCTGCTTTGCCGCCACGATGTCGACCACCTTCTATCCTCCCTACTTGCTGGCCCGAAAGCTGACCAGCCTCGACCACGTCACCAAAGGACGGATCGGCTGGAACATCGTTTCCTCGATCGCGTCGGGCGAAGCGCGCAACTTTGGCATGGACACCCTGCCGCCGCACGACGAACGCTACGATCGAGCGGACGAGTTCATGGACGTCGTGCAAGCCTTGTGGCGGAGCTGGGACGACGATGCGCTGCTGATGGACCACGAGAATGGCGTGTTCGCTGATCCTGACAAGATCAGGAAAATCGACTTCAAGGGAAGATGGTTCAAAGTCCAGAGTCCCCTGGCCGTCCAGCCGTCGCCGCAGCGCGTCCCGTATCTGTTCCAGGCCGGCAGTTCGGATCGGGGCCGCGAGTTCGCAGCCCGGCACGCCGAATGTGTGTTCGGGGCGGCGGCGGGTACTGCACGCATGCGCGAGCTTGTCGACGACATCAGGACGCGAGCCGCGCGGTATCGCCGGGATCCCAATCAGATCAAGTTCGTGTGGTCCGCGCAGCCGCTGATTGCCACCTCCGAGCATGAGGCGCGCAGCAGACATGCTGAAATCCGCGGACGGATTCCGCTAGAAGCGCAACTTGCCCTGATGTCGGCGCACTTCAACTATGACGTCAGCAAGCTACCGCTCGACGTGCCGATCCAGGAACTTGCGCTGAAAGTCGAGGGGACGCGCGGCATGCTCGAAAGCTACATCCGCGGAGATCCCACCGTCACCCTGCGACGCATCGCCAGCACGTATCTCTCGAGCAGCGACAACAGCCCTATGGTAGGAACACCCAAGCAGGTGGCGGACTACTTCGCCTACCTTATCGACGAAGGCGGCGGCGACGGTTTCCAGATCACGCCCTCGTACTATGCGCCCGACTTCTATGTCGACATCGTCGATCTTCTCGTTCCTGAGCTTCCCCGCTGTGGGATGATTAGAACCGCGTACGGCAATGCACCGACTCTGCGCCACACGATGACGGAGTTCTGAGCGGCACGCGACGCCGATCCCGCCGTCGGGCACCCTTCACGTTCGTCACGGATTATGCCGCGGGGACCGACTATATGACCATCGAGACAGCCCCAACCGCCCGCCCCATGCTGGGCGTTTTCATGCCGACCGGGTCCGGCGCGTTCTCGATCAGCACTCATCCGCGCTCGACCGTGCCGACCTGGGAGTACAACCGGGCCGTCGCCCTTCGAGCGGAAGCCGCAGGGTTCGACTTTCTCCTGGCCGGTGCCAGGTGGTCCACGCTCGGCGGCCGCATGGACTTCCAGGGCCTGCGGCTGGAGTCCATGACCTTCATCACGGCGCTTGCCGCAGTCACGAACCGGGTGCTGCTTTTTCCCACGGTCCATACCTTTGTCTTTCACCCGCTTCTCGCTGCCCGCATGGTCAACGACGCCAACCGTATCAGCGGCGGACGCTGCGGAATCAACGTCGTGTCGGGATGGGTCCAGTCGGATTTCGCGATGTTCGGCGTGACCCCGCGGCCCCCGGCCGAGCGGCTGCAGTACAACACGGAATGGCTGCGGCTGCTGAAACTTGCCTGGACCGAGGACGATTTCACGTTCGACGGCACGCATTTCCAGGCTCGCAATGGCTATCTGCGGCCAAAGCCCGTGCCGTTTCCAACGATCTCGAAGGCCGGGGAGTCAGCCGAAAGCCGCGAGCTCGTCATCCGCGAGGCCGATTGGCTGTTCATCCAGCTTCCCCAAGCCACCGATGTCTTGCGCTCGCGCGTGCAGGCGCTGAAGTCCGATGCGGCGCGGCTCGGCAGGCGCGTCAAGGTCCTGTCCTACGGGTTCGTCCTGCCGCGCCGCACGCGCGAGGACGCCTTGCGCGCGCGCGACGCCATCCTGGAGGCTGGCGACCTGGAAGCCGCTCGCAACATGGGACGGCAGCGCGGTTGGGGACCGTCGCACGAAGACCCTGAGGAGTTGAAGAGCATCGTCCTGTCGCTGGGAACCCGGGCCTTCATCGGCTCGCCCGAGGAGATCGCCGCCGATCTGCGCACCTACTTTGCGACCGGGCTCGACGGCCTCTTGTTCACCTTCTACGACTACGAGGAAGATCTCGGCCTGTTCATCGGGGAGATACTGCCCCTGCTGTGACCGCCGCGACCGGCCTGATCTCCGATCAATGCTCGGGGTGATGGCAGGCTACCACGTGGTTCTCGCCCGCCGGGCGCAACCGCGGCTCCTCGACGGCACATTGCGCCGTCGCCTTAGGGCAGCGCGTACGGAAACGGCAGCCCGACGGCGGATCGAGGGGCGACGGGATCTCACCCTCGATCACCCGCGCGAAGCGCCGGCCGAAGTCGGTGCCGGGATCGGGCACCGAGGCCAGCAGCGCCACGGTGTAGGGATGAGCGGCTTGGCTGTAGAGCCGGGCGGCCGGCGCGACCTCGCAGATCTTGCCCAGGTACATGACGGCGACCCGGTCGCTGATGTTCTTCACCACCGCCAGATCGTGGGCGATGAACAGCATGGTCAGGCCGAAACGAGCCTTGGCGTCCTCCAGAAGGTTCAGGATCTGGGCTTGCACCGAGACGTCGAGCGACGAGACCGGCTCGTCGCAGACAAGAAGGCGGGGGTTTAGGATGAGCGCGCGGGCGACGCTCACGCGCTGACATTGCCCGCCCGACAATTCGTGCGGCCGGCGGTCCCAGACTGTCCCCGGATCAAGCCCTACCGCATCGAGCATCTCGCGGACGCGTTCATCGCGCTGCCGCCGGTTCAAGCCGCCCGCGACGACGAGCGGAGCCGCCACGATATCGGCGATGGTTCGCTTGGGGTTGAGTGACGAAATGGGATCCTGAAACACCATCTGCATCCTCGGGCGTATGGCGCGCAGCTCGGCGGCCGAGAGGCGTGAGAGGGGCGTACCTTCAAGGATCACCTCCCCCGAGGAGGGCGGCGGCAGGGCCATCAGGGCGCGGCCGACCGTGGTCTTGCCGCAGCCCGACTCGCCCACCAGACCCAAGGTCTCGCCCGCAGCGATCTGGAAGCTGATGCCGGCGACCGCCTGCAACCGCTGACCGCCGGCCAGCGCGAACGTCTTGGTGAGATCCTGCACCTCCAGCACCGTCGCGTCGCTCTGCGGCGCGACCGAAGAGAGTGTCTGATCAGGCATGGCCGACCTCAAGCGGACGCCAGCAGGTCCAGCGGCGCTCGCCCGACGCTTCCGTGGTCTCGGCCGGCTCGCGACGACAAATCTCGGCGGCGCGCGTGCAGCGCGGCGCGAAGCGGCAGCCCGCCGGCGGATCGATCAGCATGGGCGGCCGCCCCTGGATGGCCTGCAGTCGCGTATGCGGCGGGTCGGCGAGGCGCGGCGCCGACTGCATCAGCGCCGCCGTATAGGGCATGCGGGGCGCCCTCAGCAAGTCGGCGGTCTGGCCGTGCTCGACGATGCGCCCGGCATACATGACAGCGACTTCGTCGGCGACTCCCGCCACGACGCCGAGATTGTGGGTGATGAGGATCAGGGCCATGCCGCGCTTTTCCCGCTGCTCGCGCAGCAATCGCAGAATCTGCGCCTGCACGGTGACGTCGAGCGCCGTCGTCGGCTCGTCGGCAATCAGGAGCTTGGGATCGCAGGCAAGCGCGATGGCGATCATGACGCGCTGGCGCATGCCGCCCGACAGCTCATGGGGGAACGACCGCGCCCGCCGCTCGGGCGAGGGAATGCCGACGGAGGCCAACAGCTCGACAGCACGGCGTTGCGCTTCGGCCTTGCTCGAGCCGAAGTGCAGGCGGAGCACCTGGCCGATCTGGTCGCCCACTCGCATCACCGGATTGAGCGACGTCATCGGATCCTGGAAGATCATGGCGATCTCCCGGCCGCGCAGCCGCCGCATCTCCTTTTCCGACAGGCCGCGCAGGTCGCGCCCGTCGAACAGTATCTGCCCGCCCGCCTTGTCGAGGACCGCGTCGGCGATCAGGCCCATGATCGACCGGGCGAGGATCGACTTGCCGCAGCCGGACTCGCCTACCAGGCCGAGCGTGCGTCCGGCGGCGAGATCGACGGAAACACCGTCGACCGCCCGCACCAGCCCGCGTGGCGTGCGGAGGTAGCTCTTGAGACCGCGGATCGAGAGCAGCGCGCCGGCGGTCAAAGCGCCGCCTCGCGCTGATCGATGCGACGCTGAAGCTGATCGCCCGCTACGTTGAGCGACAGCACGGTGAGGAAGAGGAAAAGCGACGGCCCGAACACGGCCCACGGCGCGTCGAGCAGGTTGGCCCGCTCGGCCGCCACCATTCCGCCCAGAGTCGGCTGCGGCGGCGGAACGCTGAGGCCAAGAAAACTCAGCGCCGCCTCGCCGATGATCGCGACCGCCACCATCAGCATGCCGTAGGCGATCAGCGGCGCCACGAGATTAGGCAGGATCTCCTGCAGCAGGATTCGGCCGTTCCGCATGCCCATGGCACGGGCCGCCAGCACGAACTCGCGGTCGGCCAGGCTCAGCGTGTTGGCCCGGGTGATGCGCGCGAAGGCCGGCACGAACAGCAGCCCGAGCGTGAAGATCACCAGGCCCAGGGACGGCCCCGCGTAGGACATGATGGCGATGGCGAGCACCAGCGGCGGGAACGACAGGATCAGGGTCATCGCCGCGGAGATCCAGAAATCGACTCGCCCGCGGAAAAAGCCGGACACGAGGCCGAGCGCGCCGCCCAACGCGAACCCGAACAGCACCGAGCCCAGGCCGACGACGAGCGAGACGCGCAATCCCAGGATCGAGCGGGCGAGCACGTCGCGACCCAGCGAATCGGTGCCGAAGAGGTTCGTCGGCGACGGTGACTGCAGCGTACGCAACAGGGACTGGCGGAACGGGTCCGGCATCGGCAGGTAGGCGGAGAAGATCGTCGCCAGCGCGGCGGCGCCCAGCCAGAGCACGGGCAGCGACACGGACAAGGACAGGCGGGAGCGCCGGACGGCCGCCGGCGCAGCAACCGGCGTTTCAGCGGCTTGCGTGGTCAATTCTTACCCTCGGATCCAGCATGACGTAAAGGACGTCGACGGCGAAATTGATCAGCACGAAGAACACGCCGACGAATAGCACGACGCCCTGAACGACGAGGTACTCGCGCTGATAGATGCCGTCGACCAGAAGCTGGCCAATGCCGGGCAACCCGAACAGGACCTCGACGATCACCGCGCCGCCGATCAGGCGGCCCATGTTGATGCCGACGACGGTGATCAGGCTGAACGAGGACGGCCGTAGCGCATGCCCGAGCAGGATTCGCCACGGCGGCAGGCCGATGGCACGGGCCAGGGATATGAAGTTCTGCTGCAAGGTCTGGATCATGTCGCTGCGCAGCAGCCGCATGTAGAGCGGGAACTCAAACAGCCCAAGTGTCAGGATCGGCAGCAGCATGGTGTGCAGGTTGCGCCAGACGCCCTCGCTCAGCGGCACGTAACCGGTCGCCGGAAACAGGTTAATCTGCAGGGCGAAGACGTAGATCAGGATGATGCCGATCAGGAAGGGCGGCGTGGAGATGAGCGCCAGGGCGGCCGCGAGGGCGCTGCGGTCGGCAAGGCCGCGCGCACGATAGGCGGTGTAGATGCCGACCGGCAGAGCAAGCCCCAGCGCCACGACCTGGGCGCCGATCAGCAGCTCGAGGGTGACGGGAAAGCGTCCCAGGATCGCCCCCAGCACCGGCTCGTTGGCGCGGAACGACTGGCCAAGGTCGCCCCGCAGGACGTTGCCGAGCCAATCCAGGTAGCGTTCCGACAGCGGCAGGTCGAGGCCGAGGCGGGCCCGCATCGCCGCGATCGATTCAACGGTGGCCGTTTCGCCGAGGATGGCCAGCGCGGGATCACCCGGTGCCAGGTTCATCAGCAGGAACGCGACCAGCGAAACCGCCAGAAGAATTCCCGCCAGCGCTCCGAGCTGGCGCAGCAGCTTCGCCGCCACCTACTCCACCCAGGCGGTGTGCAACCTCATGACCCCGTCGGCTACGTTGGGGCCGGCATGCACCTTGGCCGACATCACGATGTGGAAGGTCGCGTAGAAGAGGAAGAGGTAGGGCACTTCGTCGGCGAGCAGCCTCGAGGCCTCGTCGTAGACCTTCTTGCGCTGGTCCCGATCCAGCGTCGTGCGCCCCTTCTCCAGGAGCTCGTCCATGCGCGGATTGGTGAACTGCGTGTAGTTCGACGAGACTTGGTTGGCGAAGGACGAGTGAAAGGCCCTGTAGAGGTTTAGGTCAGGATCGGGACGACCCGCCCATCGAAAGAACGACATCTGGAACGAGTGATTGATGGAATCGCGGATGAAACGCGCCTGCTCGATCTGCTTGATCTCGACGTTGACCCCGACCTCCTTCCACATCTCCTGCAGCGCCTGGGCCGCCAGGGCATTGTGGGGGGACGTCGACACGCCGAGCACGAAGGACACCGGCTTGCCATACTCCTTGAGCAGGGAACGCGCCTTGGCGACGTCGTACTTCGGGAAGTTGTCGACTTGCCCGTGCGCCCACATACCCGGTCCGATGAGGCTGTCGGCGATTGGATACTGATCCTGATAGATTGCCTTGATGAACAGCCGCCGGTCGGTTGCGTGAGCTACCGCGCGCCGCACCCGGACGTCGTCAAAAGGAGCGGTCCGCGTGTTCATCATCAGGAAGTTCGTACCCAAGCCGGCGCCGGTCATGACCTTCAGCTTGTTGTTGGCTTTCGCTTGCACGACGAAGCGGGGGCTGGGCGACTGCATCGCGTCGATCGTGCCGGACAGTAGCGAGGTCTGGCGGCTCTCTTCATTCGCCAAAGGTAGGAACACCACGCGATCGAGATAGGGCTGCTGCTTGCGCCAGTAGTCAGGATTGCGCTCGACCACGATCTTGTGGCCCTGCTGCCATTCTTTCATCACGAACGGCCCAGTGCCGACGGGACGTTGCGCGATCGACTTCTCGTCGGCCTTGGCCGCGGTCGGGGAGATCATCAGGCCGGCCGCGTCCGAGAGGATGGCCGGCAACACCGCATCGGGACGATTGAGAGTGAACTCGACCGTGCGCGGATCGAGTGCCTTGACGCCGACGATGCTGTCGAGGTTGGCGAGACAACGGCAAGCGTTCTTGGGATCGCGCACCCGCTCGAGATTGAAGACCACGGCGTCGGCGTTGAACGGCGTTCCGTCGTGGAACTTGACGCCCTCGCGCAGCTTGACGAGATAGATCTTGCCGCCCTCGCGCACCTCGTAGCCCTCGGCCAGCACGGGCACGATGTTACCCTTGTCGTCGAAGTCGAACAGCGGATCCATGACGGCGAGCCCGACCTG
>JADHLS010000163.1 GCA_016780605.1 Reyranella sp. | reverse complement strand
CGGGCGCACCGGCGCTCGTGAAGCAAGGCGGCCTCGCCGGCGCCCTGAAGCAGCTCGAAGGCGCTGCGTCAAACGGCAACAAGAGCGCCGACGCCTCGTCGGAAAGGTCCGGCTTCTCCAGCCAGAATTCCGGCCAGGCTCCCGCCGTTGGGCCGAGCGGGCCGCCCAACGTCGCGAGCAACACGCTCACCACCGCGCTCAGCAACGCCAATGCCGAGGTGCTGCAAACCGGCCGGCAGACGACGGCGGCGGTGACCGTCACAGTGATCGCCGCGGCGGCCGGCAATCCGCGCAGCCAGCCGGTCGTCACGGCGTCTGCCGTGCCGACGGTGCTGCCTCCGACGCTGCCGCCTCCGGCGCTGCCCACGCCGCCCGGCACGTCGCGCACCAGCCAGACTTTGACCGGCTTCGTGGCGGGCGTCGCCTTCGGGCAGCCCGGCAGCACCGTCACGCCGTCGACCTCGCCCAACCTGCTGGCGCCGGGTGCGATCTCGATCACCACCGACGCGGCCACCGGCGAGGCCAGGGGCACGATCGCGGTGAGCAACCTCTCAGGGCCGGCCGTGCCCTCGACCACCACCTTGCAGCTGGGTGGCCTCGGCGGACGCGGCACGGCCAACAGCAGCTTCATCGACGACAAGACCTACATCATGGTCACGCAGTACAACGACATCTCGCGGCTGTCGTCCTGGCAAACGCAGGGTCGAACCACGCAGGCGACCGACACCAGCGTGATCGCGACGGCCAGCGCCGCGCCCATTCCCTTCCAGATCCCGGCCCAAGGCACACCCGGCGCCTGCGCCTGCGAATTCCTGAGCTGGGGCTGGTGGGGCAGCAAGGTCCCCGACCCCAACGCTCCGCAGACCACCTACACCGCGGTCGGCGCCTATGTCGCCGGCACGCCGACCACGGCGATCCAGATGCCTCTTACCGGCACCGCGACCTATTCGGGTTTCATGTCGGGCATCGTGAACAACAACGGCCAGGTCCACGGCAGCTCGGGCAGCTACCAGAACATCTGGAACTTCGCGACGCGCTCCGGCGCCTTCACCGGCAGCTTCGATGGCCGCGGCTACCAGGGCGCGACGCAAGGCACGCCGGGCACGGCCGGCCAGACCTTCACCGGCAACTTCACGGGCGGCGGACAGTCGGGCGCGCTGAACGGCGGCTTCTTCGCCGCACCCGGCGATGCCGTGAAGTACCAGGCGGGGACCTTCGCGATCGGCACCAACCAGTCCTCCTACAAGGCGTCGGGCGTGTTTGCCAGTCAGAGGTGAAAATTGTCGACGCGTCCCGCGCTTTGTGACGATGCGCACGGACAGCCCACAAAATTGCGCTTACGACTGAGCCATACTGCTTGGCGTCGCCAAGGCGGCCGGGGGGCCGGCCTTGTCGCTTCTTGTTTCGAGGGAGACGGCAAATATGTCGCTGGTCGCGCATTCATCCTTCAGGACGTGCTTCTTCTGCAGCCACGAGGCCACCGACAAGCCGATCAGCGCGGCGGTCGGCAAAGGCGGCGCGAACAAGAAGAGCGATGTCAAACTCGTCCAGGCGTTCCTGAATTCGGTGCCGCCGGACGACGGCGGACCGGACCTCCTGCTGGCCGAGGACGGGCTGATCGGTCCCAAGACGCAAGCGGCGATCGACAAGTTCCAATCGGAGGTGCTGAGCCGACCGGACGGGCGCATCGATCCGCATGGGCCGACCATCAAGGCGCTGACCAAGTTCATTTGCGAGTCGGAGGACGTCCCCGCCGGCCGGCTTGGCCTCGACGGCCGGCCCGGCCAGGCGGCCGGTACGCCCTCGACGACGCCGCCGAAGCCGCAGACCGGCGACCAGATGGTGGCGGAGGGAAAGCAGATCCTGAAGGATCTCGAGCGCACGCTGATGATGCTGCGCTTCAAGCTCTTGCATCAGACGCCGACGACCATGGCGTGGCTGAACAAGCATTTCGAGACCGCCAAGGTGAAGGTGACCTCGAGCGACGCCGCCTTCCTGCTCAAGATCGTGTCGGCCATCCACTTCCAGGTGTCGCGGGCCAATGCCTTCGGCGCGCAGGGCATCGACAGCATCATCATGTTCGATCCCAAGGCCGACCCCGGCGTCATCGCCTGGACCGTGCGCGGCGGCGACAAGCTCTCGACCAAGCAGTTCCAGATCTATGTCGACAAGGGCGTGACCATAAAGGCGCCGGGCCACACGGTGTTCCTCGGGCCGATCTTCACCAACCAGCCGGCCCCGGTCGAGAAGCAATGGACCGTGATCCACGAGATGTGCCACTTCGTCGGCCCGCGCGACAACACCGGCATCGAGATCAACGACAACGCCTATGCCTTCCAGGGCCATTTCCTCGGCATCGGCAAGTGGTTCAAGCTGCACAATGCCGAATCGATCGCACTGATGATCCTCGAGTTCGCCGTCGGCACGGCCGCCATCGTGGCGACGCCGCGCCTGAAGACGTTCAAGGGTCACTTCGACCAGTTCCCCAAGGTCGTGAACGGCGAGATCGTCACCGGTTGAACCGCCGCCCCCGGACGTTGGCGGCGAGGTAGCGAAGATCGGCACTGCAGCGCGCCAGCCCGACCGAGGACAGTTCGAGGATGGTGGCGAGTTCCGAACCTCGCTCAGGCATATCCGGCATCGAAGAAGTAGCTGCCGCCGGGATGCAAGAATCAATGGTCTGTTCGATAGCGTACGGCGGCAGAGCCGGCCGCTCAGCGCAGCTGGAACCAGAGAAAGCCGCCGAAACCACCGACGGTCAGGAGGAGGCCCAGGGCCTTGAAGAAGGTCGTCCATCGCCGCCATCGATCGCTGGCGACGTCTGCCGGCTCCAGCTCGACCTGAACGCAGATGAACAGCAGGAGCAGGCCGTAGAACCCGACCCCGAAGAATCCGAACAGCGTGAGAAAGGCATAGGCGAACACGGCGGCCATCAGCCAGCCGATTACGCCGACAATGTTCACGATGAACCTGGCGGACATCATCGTTCCTAGTTTAGCACGTCAGATCACGATCTTCCGGACCTTGTGCCCCATTCCCCACGGCGATGGGCTAGACTTCCTCCAAGACAAAGGGAGGAACAATGAAGACCCATAACGGTCGCCTCGGCGCCATCGTCGCCGTGCTGGCGCTCGCCGTCGCGAGCCCGGCCGCCGCCCAGAAGACGGGCGGCATCCTGAAGATCCAGCACATGGATTCGCCGCCCAGCGCCTCGATTCACGAGGAGGCGACGGTGTCGGTCGCCGTGCCGTTCATGTCGCTCTACAACAACCTGGTCCTGTTCGATCAGCACGTACCGAGGAACAGCCTCGACTCGATCGTGCCCGACCTCGCCACCAGGTGGCAGTGGACGGACAACAACACCAAGCTGGTATTCACCCTGCGCGAGGGCGTGACGTGGCACGACGGCAAGCCGTTCAGCGCCAGGGACGTCGCCTGCACCTTCGACCTGCTGCTTGGCGGCGAGAGCGAGGGCAAGCTGCGCCGCAATCCGCGCGCCTCGTGGTGGACCAACGTCGAGAAGGTCACGGCCGACTCCGACACCCAGGCGACCTTCCATCTCAAGGCGCCGCAGCCCTCGCTGCTGGCCCTGCTCGCCTCGGGCTACACGCCGATCTATCCCTGCCACGTGCCGCCCGACCAGATGCGCCGTCGGCCGGTGGGCACCGGCCCGTTCAAGCTCGCCGAGTTCAAGATGAACGAGGGCATCAAGCTCACCAAGAACCCGGACTACTGGAAGAAGGGCAGGCCCTATCTCGACGGCATCGAGTTCACCATCATGCCCGACCGCGGCACGCGCATGCTGGCCTTCATCGCCGGCAAGCAGGACATGACCTTCCCGGCCGACGTCACGGTGCCGCTCCTTAAAAACATCAAGAAGGACGCGCCGCAGGCGCAGTGCACCATGCGCGAGAGCGGCGTCAGCACCAACCTGATCATCAATGCCGAGGCGCCGCCCTTCAACGACGCCCGCATCCGCCGCGCGCTGGCGCTGACGCTCGACCGCAAGTCGTTCATCGACATCCTGAGCGAGGGCGAGGACCAGGTGGCCGGCATCATGCTGCCGCCGCCCGACGGGGCCTGGGGCATGACGCCGGAGATGATGAAGGACCTGCCGGGCTACGGCGACGTCGCCCAGGCGCGCGAGGAAGCGAAAAAGCTGATGCAGGAGGCGGGCTACGGGCCCGACAAGCGGCTGAAGGTCAAAGTCAGCACGCGCAACATCGCGACCTTCAGGGACCCGGCGGTGATCCTGATCGACCAGCTGAAGCACGTCTATGTCGACGGCGAGCTCGAGATCATCGACACCGCCGTCTACTATAACCGCGTGTTCAAGAAGGACTATGCGGTGGCGCTCAACCTCAGCGGCGTGGCGGTCGACGACCCCGACGTGGCGCTGTTCGAGAACTACGGCTGCGGCTCGCTGCGCAACTACAACGGCTACTGCAATGCCGAGATGACCAAGCTGTTCCAGGCCCAGTCGCGCGAGCTCGACCGCAAGAAGCGCCAGCAGATGGTGTGGGACATCGACCACAAGCTGCAGGCCGAGATCGCGCGGCCGATCATCTTTTACGGCCGCGCCGCCGGGTGCTGGCAGCCGCAGGTGAAGAACGTCACGCTGCACATCAACAGCATCTACAACAACTGGCGGTTCGAGGACGTGTGGCTGGAGAGGTAGCAGCCACGAGGCCCGAAACGCGGGCTATGGCTTCGGGATCTTGAGATTCATGATCTCCGCCGACGGAGGCGGCACCGAGAGCCCAAGCGTCGGCCGCGCGGCATCGGCCGCGCGTTGGGCGGCGACCGGATCGTAGCCGTGGGTCTGCAGGGCGTCGGCGATCTTCTTGCTGCGCCCGGCGTTGCGGCCCACATCCAGGCCGGGCGCCCGATGCATCATGTCGGCGAGCTTGCGCGGCCGCGCGGGCTGCACGTCGTTCATCTCATACATGAGCTCAGGCGTGGCGTTCAGGCGGGCGAAGGAGGTGCCGGCGGCCATGATGTCGATCATGGTGCCGACGTTCGAGGTGGTCGAGAGGTCGCCCAGCAGCCGGCGCACCGTGCGCGCCGGGTCGCTGGTGATCGGGCGGGTGCGTGATCCCGGGAAGACGATGAACGAGGCGAGCAGCTCCTCCTGGTTGTTGCCGGGATAGAGCGCGCGGAACAGCATGCTCGACATCTCGCCGATCTTCTGGCCGTTGCCCGAATCGGCGAAGAAGAACGTGCGGCTGGTGCCGTTGTCGCGGCGGATGGCGATGCCGAAATCGCCGAGCTCGACGCCGAGGTCGCGCAGCGGCGGCGTCAGCGCGCCGTAGTTGACGGCGGTCGCATCCCACCAATGGCCGGGGTCGGTCTCGGGAAGCGAGGCGTTCTTCACCAGGGCGGTGGTCGAAACGTAGAAGCCGGCATTGTCGGCGCGCTTCACCGGGAATTTCGGCGGGAAGCGCTTGGCGTCGTTGAGCGGCGCGCCCGGCCGGTTGCGGCCCGCCAGCTCGGACCGCTCGTCGAGGCGGGCGAGAATGCCGGCTTCGGCGGCCTCTTGGTGGGTCATGTTCGCGACGCCGACCCACTTCCAGGGGTGCGCCACCTGACCCGCGGGCAATGGATTGAACTGGGCGTTCTCGTCGCTGGTGGCGTTGCGCAGCTCGTCGATCCCGGCATCGGTCGGAAACACGCCGTAGCAGCGCGGCGCGCCGTCGACGTCCTCGTTCAGGATGCCGGAATAGACGACGGCGTTGGCGTTGACGCCGCCGTCCGTCACCTGAACCAGGTACGAGCCGCCGGTGCGGCCCTTGCTGCCGACTTCGCCAATGTCCGAGAAGGTGAGCGCCGCCATCGTGACCTCTGATCGTCTCAAGGAATTCTCAAGGAAACCGCCGCAATCGCGCCCGGATGGAGCGCCATTGGTGCCGTGCCCGTAGCGTATCGATAGTTGTTGTCGGATTTTGGTTTCATCGACAGCGAGAAAAGACGCCGCCAGAACACACAACGGAGGTCCCGATGCCGAGACAGTACAGCGCCTGCCTGGCGCGCGTGAGCGGCTCGAAGCCGCCGACGCCGTTCCTCGACGAGCTGGTGGACTGGGCGCTGCTCGCGCCCGAGGAGCTCTTCCAGCCCAACGCGGTGTTCGACGTCTACTCCGCCGTCGTCGGGCAGCTGGGACCGTACGGGATCGGGGCGCATCGCAAGGCGGTGATACTCGAGGTGCTGCGGTGCCTGGCCGGGCTCGAAAGCATGTGGGACTGGAATCACGGCGTCGACGGCGGCAAGCCGCAGGCGAAGACCAGTCACAATGAAGAAGCCGGCGCGTGGCAGGTCTCGGCCGATTCAATGGGCAACGGCCAGAGCCTGACGGACTTCGTCCAGGATACGCTGGGCGCCACCGACGACCAGACCTTCATCACCGGAATGAAGACGAACCACACCTTCGCCATCGAATACACGGTGCGGCTGCTCCGGATCACCATCAACCATTGGGGTCCGTTCGTGAACAGCAAGTCGATCTTCGGACAGCTGAACCGGGCCTCGGTGAAGGAGTTCCGGGGCTTCCTCGAGACCATCGGCGATTTCCCGCGGCCCGATCCGGGGATGCATTACGCTTAGGCAAGGGAGCGCGGGCCTCTGGCCCGCTCATGATCTTGATGCGGGCCGGAGGCCCGCGCTCCCTTACGCCCGTTCGACGTCGACGAGGTTGGTGTTGTAGGTCGTGGCGCCGCAGGGTGCCGCGCGGTCGTCGGCCAGCGCATTGGCGCAGCCTTCGGTGTCGGTGCCGGTGGCGTCGGGGGTGAACCAGGCGCCCTCCTTGATCGAGACCACGCCCGGCGCGATGCGCGGCGTCACCCTGACCGGCAGCAGCGTCGAGCCGCGGTCGTTGAAGACGCGCACCTTCTGTCCGTTCTCGATTCCCCGCGCCTTCGCATCATCGGGATTCATCCACACATCGTCAGGATCGACGCGCGAGAGCAGCGGCTGGTTACCGTGGATCGAATGGGTGCGCGCCCGCGACTTGGGGCTGCACAGCATCAGCGGGTACTTGGCGTCGGGGGCGACGGGATCGAACCAGGTCGGGATCGGCGGCATGGCGCCGAGGCCATAGCGATCGGGCTTGGCCGCCATCGCCTGGGAATAGATCTCGATCTTGCCGGAGGGCGTCGTGAACTTGTGGTTGTCGGGATCGCGGATCTGATCGGCGAAGGCCACGGCGCTCTCGGGGGCTGAGAAGCGGGCGACGCCGGCGGCCTTGAAGGACTCGAAGTCGCCGATGGCGTCCTTCGTCAGCTCGCGCAGCCACTGCTCCTCGGTCTTGTCGTCGTAGTCGTTGATGCCGAGCCGCTGCGCCAGCTCGGCGAAGATCGCGCGGTCGTCGCGGCACTCGCCCATCGGCGGGATGGCCTGCTTCATGTAGATCGCGTAGTGCCCGGCGCCGGCCCACGGCGTGTGCACGTCGTTGCGCTCCCAGAAGGTGGTGGCCGGCAGGACGATGTCGGCGTGGCGCGCCGTCGGCGTCAGGAAATTGTCCTGGGCGACGAACAGCTCCACGCCGTCGAGCGAGGCCGCCATCTTGTTCGCGTTGGGGCACTGGTTGAAGAGATTGCCGCCCGCCGAATAGAGCATTTTTATATCGGCCGGATAGCCGCCGGACTTGCCCTTGGCGAGAAGGTCCGCGAGCAGCGGCGTCGCCACCTTGGAGTCGATGGGATTGCTGCCGGTCGGCAGGCCCTTGATGCCGGCGCGGCCGGTCGAGCCGTTGCTGACGCCGGAATTGCCGCCGACGATGCCGATGTTGCCGGTGATCGCCGCCAGGGCATAGGCGGCGCGGTGGAACTGCTCGCCGTAGGCGGTGCGACCGGGGGCGTAGCCGCAATGCAGGGCCGCGGGTTTGCTGGTGGCGAACTCGATGGCGAGGCGGCGGATGGTCTCGGCGGGAATGCCGCAGCGCACCTCGGCCCATTCGGGAGTCTTGGGGACGCCGTCGCTCTCGCCCAGCAGGTAGGACTTGTAGGAGGCGCCGGCGGGCGCGCCTTCGGGCAGATGCGCCTCGTCGAAGCCCAGCACATGGCGGTCGCAGTAGGCCTGGTCGTGCAGGCCTTCGCTCACGATGACATAGGCCATGGCGATCAGGGCGGCGGCGTCGGTCGAGGGCTTGATGAAGATGTGCTCCTCGGCCAGCGCCTGGCTGGTGCGGGTGCGCCGCGGATCGACGGCGACGATGCGCACGCCGCGGCGCTTGGCCTCCTTGAGGTACTGGAAGGTGCCGGTGCCGAAGGTGCCGTCGGCCGGGCTCCAGCCCCACATCAGGATGAACTTGGAGTTCACATAGTCGGTGGGCTCGCGGCCGGCGCTCTTGTAGTCGGCCTTGGCGCCGAAGGTCATGCGCACGGCGAAGACCTCGGATTCAGCCGACATGTTGGACCAGAGCTCGGTGCAGCCGCCGAACTTGTAGAAGAAGCGCTTGGCGAGCGCCGCGGTGCCGTGGAGCATCGAGGTGCTGCCGGTGCGCGACAGGTCGACGAAGGCGGCATTGCCGTAGGTCTCGCGGATACGGCGCATCTCGCGGGCGATGTGGCCCAGCGCCTCGTCCCAGGTGATGCGCTCGAACTGGCCAGAACCGCGCGCGCCGGTGCGGCGAAGCGGGTGCAGCAGGCGATCGGGGTGATAGACGCGCTCGATCTGGCCGACGCCGCGGGCGCAGGCATGCAGCGGCGGCAGGTCGGGCTGCCAGCGCGCCGGATCGGTCGAGATCCTGACGATGCGGTCGTCGACGACATGGGCGTTGACCACGCAACGGCCGCCGCAATTGTGGCCGCAGGTGCTGGTGATCACCGTCTCGCCGTCGCGGCCGGCGGGGCGCGGGTTCTGGTACAGGGTGTCGGGCATGGCCCGACTGTATCAGGCGATCGCGGCGCCGTCTCTTCGGTGGACGCCGAACGGTGGTACGGTGCGGGGGTGAGATCGATACTTCTTGCAACGATCGT
>JADHLS010000162.1 GCA_016780605.1 Reyranella sp. | reverse complement strand
GATCGCACGTGGCAGGAAGCTCGCCTGACGTATTCGTCGATGGACTTGGCGCGTCGGATCCAGCTGTGGCTCGCCAAGGCAGCGAGGGGCGAACTTCACGACCGATCCCTGCCGCCGGAACCACTCTTTTACCCGGCGCCGATGTTGATCCTTCTGCCGGCGGCTGCCCTCGGGCCCGAAGGTCATCGGCAATCGCTTTCGGGCTACATCCGGCCGGACAACGAGTCACTGATCATCGCCGAAGCGACCAGTACCGCCGGGATGCGGCCTGGCATCCTGACGATCCTGCAATATCGCGCCCGACGGCAGAAGCTCTCCCGGATACGCCACTCGCCGTCGACACTGGCCGAACTCGCGGCCGAGCTGAGGGACCTGGACGTCAATCTGCTGGATGATCTGAAGGCGCAGCTGCGGACGTGGAGCGGTTCCAACAGGAACGATACCCGCCTCTCGACCCTCTTGGTGCTTCTAGTCACGTTCCCAGTGCTGGACGAGCAGGGCGAGGAGTCGCTCAATCGCCGGGCCTTCGTCTCGCTGGAGAGCGCCGGCGATGTAGGCGAGAAGCTCGGCGTCTTCTTCAAGGAACAGCTGCCCTCCAAGGCCCTGCCGGCTTACTTGCCCGCCGTCGGGGCCAAGGCGAAACCGGACGCCATCCGGATCCAGCCAGCCGGCATTCATCTTGCATTCGAGCGGGAGATTGCTCGAGAAATCGCAGGCCATTCAGCCGCCGACACGCGCCGCGCTGTGCTCGTCGGTGCCGGATCTATCGGCTCGCACATCGCGGTCAACCTCGCGCGGGAGGGGTGCTTCAGATGGACGGTCGTCGACAACGACGCGCTCCTGCCACACAACTTGGCTCGTCATGCTCTGCTCCATCCCGATGTAGGCGCGCCGAAGGCTGTCGCGCTGGCTGAGCATTTGTCCGCGTTGCTCGGCGAACCGTGCCAAAGCGTCATCGCGGACGTCATTGCGCCGGGTCCGAAGCAGCAGGAGTACGTGGACAAGGCCCTGGCCGAGGCCGAGATCATCATCGACGCGTCGGCGTCGGTCGCCGTATCGCGTCATCTGTCAGATCTCCAGACGGCCGGGCGGCGTATCTGCGCCTTCTTCAACCCGGCGGGAACCTCTGCGGTCGTCCTGAGCGAGCCGGTCGACCGCAGCATCACGCTGCACGACCTTGAGGCGCAGTATTTCCGGCTGCTGCTGACAGACAGGAACTTGGCCACGCATCTCCAGGCCCCGCCAACCGGCGTGAGCTACAGCGGATCGTGTCGGTCGCTGACCAATCGCATTCCCGCCACGCGAGCAACCATCCTTGCGGCGCTGGCGTCGCGCGGCATCGTCGACAGTCTTGAGCACGAACACGGCTCGATCGCGGTCTGGACGCTCGACGACACCGGCAGAGTCTCACACGTGTGCCGGCGTGCGTCCGCAGTCCACAGGCTTGAGCATCGATGGAAGGTAGCCTGCGGCGCCGATCTCCTGGGCGATCTCCATCAGCTGCGCAAGAAAGGGCTGCCGGCAGAGACCGGCGGAGTCGTCATGGGAATCGTCGACAGTAGCCGGCGCACCATCCACCTTGCTCATGCAATGCCCGCGCCGGAGGACAGCGACGCGTCGACGACAGGCTTCGAGCGCGGCGTTGCCGGGCTCCTAGAATCCGTCACCGATATTGCCGAATCGACGATGCACCAGCTGCGCTACGTCGGCGAATGGCATTCCCATCCCAATCGGGCCTCGGTGGGCCCGAGCGGCACTGACCTGCAGCAGCTCATCTGGCTCGCCCGAGAGATGAGCGATGAGGGCTTTCCGGCCATCATGGTCATCTCCGGCGAGAGGAAGCGCTATTCGATCATCATGGGCGACCTGACATTCGAGGTGTCATCACCAGGAGACGACGGATGAGCGACGTCGACCTGCAGGGATCCTTCGTGGCGGACAAGAACCACGGCGACTTCCTCAATGCCAAAAAGCTTGAGGATCGTCTCGGGCTCTGCCTGTCGGGCGGGGGTTACCGGGCGATGCTTTATCATCTTGGTGCCCTGGTTCGCCTAAACGAACTCGGGCTGCTCTCGGAGCTGCGGGAGGTTGCCAGCGTGTCCGGCGGGTCCATCATTGCAGGCGTGTTGGGCCTTGCTTGGCCAAAATTCGAGTTTTCGGACAAGAAGGTCTCGAACTTTTACGAGCTGGTGACGGTCCCGATCCTCAAGTTTGCCACCGTCGGCGTGGACATCCGCGCGGCGCTATTCGGTCTCCTGCCCGGACGCACTCCGGCCGACTATGTCGCCGCTGCATATGATAAGCATCTCTTTGGCGGCGCTACGCTGCAGGACCTCGCCTCCACGCCGCGCTTCACCTTCATGGCGACCAACCTGCAGACGGGCAGTGGGTGGCGCTTTTCCAAGGATTACGCCGCCGATGTGCGAGTCGGGTGTATCGACAAGCCGGCACTACCCCTGTCCCGAGTTGTTGCCGCTTCTTCCGCCTTCCCGCCCGTCCTCTCGCCGGTCCGGTTTCCGTTCGAGGCTGGCAGCGTCCATCCAATGCGCGGCGCGGACCTTCATCGTGCGCCGTTTACCGAGGAGGCCGTCCTGACGGACGGCGGCGTTTATGACAATCTGGGATTGGAACGGGTCTGGAAGCGATGCAGGCGTGTCCTGGTGAGCAACGCCGGCCTTACGATACCCGAAATCGGTCGGCCGTCGGGACGATGGCTGGGGCAGGTGTTCCGTACGCTGAACATCCTGCAGCAGCAGTCGGAGAATGCGCGCAAGCGGATCCTTTTTGGCGTAAACAATCTTGGCCAACGCAAGGTGGCGTACTGGAGTATCGATACGGCTATTTCGACTTATGCGGTTCCAGACGCCCTGCTCCTTTCCAGCGATGCGACTACCACCGCCGCAAGGATGCGCACACGCTTGAACCCTTTCTCCCCTGACGAGATCGAACTGCTTCTCAGGTGTGGCTATGCCGGCGCCGATGCGTCATTGCGCAAGTACGAATTCGCATCGAATAGTCCTGCTGCGGCCTTTGAAGGCTTACCAACTTCCTAGAATCTCAACGCAATCGGCACCACCCAGACTATGGACGCGTCCGAATCGCCCGCATCGCGCGACTTGCCGGCACCGCTCCGGGCAAAAGTCGTCTACCTCGATCAGAACAAATGGATCGAGCTGGCACAGGCTGCAAAGTCGCCTAAGAACTACCCCGTCGCCCGCGGCATTCTGGAGATCCTGTGCGCCGGCGTCGAAGCTGGATCCGTACGGCTGCCTCTAACCTCGACCAACATCTACGAGACTCACAAAGTGAACCGCCGGGAGCAACGGTGGGACCTAGCATACACTCAGACCACGCTTAGTAAGGGTGAAGTGTTCCGAGGCTTCCATCGGCGCCTGGAAGTCGAAATCGGCCGCGTTCTGTCCAGGATCTATAACTTGCCCTGGACCGAACCCGCCCCAGACTGGGTGTTTTCAAACCTATTCTTCGAGGCCACAGCCGAAGCAAAGGACCCTCGCCTGGGTCGCAAGATCTCCGATCGTGTCCTTGAGCTCATGCACGCGGAGCCGCAAAGGACTCTCTTTCATTACTTAATGAATATTCCTGACCCCGTACGACAGCAGTCGATCCGGGAGTTCACGCAAGGATGCGAGACTTTGCGCGCGCAGATCGAGGAGCGACGCGCACGCCACAAGGCAGAAAGCATCTCTATGCGACGAAAGATCTACAGTGTGCTCTTAGTCATGGGCGAGCAGGACGTCATGATTGCTACCGCGACCAGGCTCAACCTGCCTTGGAACTGTTTCCTGGATAAGGGCGGGGCCACGATGCGAGCCGTTGTACGCGAGACACCAGCATTCCTCATCGAGCGCGAGATCAGCCTGAAACTGGAGGCTCAGAACCGGCCGATCCAGCTCAATGATATGCGCGACATGCGTACTTTCGCGACCGTCCTGCCCTACTCAGATGTCGTCGTGGCCGAAAAGCCCTTCACAAATCTGGCGCGACAGGCTGGCCTTCACACCCACTTCGGGGTCCGGCTGGAAACTGATCTGCGAGCATTGAAAGAGCTACTTTAGGCTCACAGAGGCACTCTACAGGATGAGTAAGCGAACCTCAGGATCTGCATCAGCGATGCGTTGTATGCGGCCATCTGCCGTGGCCAAGACAAGGTCACGCTCTTTCACCTGAGCGCACATCCACAGGTCGTTCTCGTCCACCTGAAGCTTCTGACCGCTCGTTTTGTCCACCCATTCTTCCAACCAGCGCGGCCGATCGCGCTGGGTCGCTTTGGCCAAATATTTCTTGGCAAGGTTGGTCTTTAACTCAGCGTAGGCCACTGACGTATGATGGCTTACGTCCAGTACGGCGTAGCCACGCGCGTCAACGAGCATCTGCTGAAGAGCTGGCAAAGACGATCCGCCGAAGGCCTCCGCCATCTTTACTCCGAACGTGAGTTCGGCCAAGGAAATGGCCGAGACGAATTGTGCTGCCGTTTGATCTAAGGCTCCTATCGCCAAGCGCACGTCGTTATGCCGACGATGAGATGAATCGAGAAGGGCTGATAAGACCGAGGTATCGAGAAGGTAGCCATCCACGCCGATCAAGCTCTGAAAGTATGTAGAAGCTCGGCCTCTTCACGCGGCAGTGGCTGAAAAACCTTCTGAATCCAGGAACCATGTGCCCGGAAACGGCCGGAAGCGCGCTCAGACAGTGTCAGGCCAGGCGTTGGATCGTTCACGTCCCAATGCTGCCACGGATGAGCCACAGGACGCTCAACACCACGGAAGTAGTCAAGAAGCTGGCGTTCCAGCCGGGCGGGGAGGTCGTAAGCACCCAGCACTGCTGCATCGATCTGCATGAGAAGCGTGGCCAACCGCTCCTCATTCTGATTCAGCGCCACAGGCTCCCTCAGGAGTCCCACATATTCCGCTACCAGTTCCCCTGCGTGATCTGGCATCACGGGCGGAAGAGGAATCTGCCCAACAGCCGAGATGCGCATACCTTTTGCTGGTGAATGAACGGCAAGAAAGGCGTTTGCGATCGGGCCATTGAGGACGGCAGTGAAGGTTAGAAGCTGCCTATCGGAAAGGGATCCATACGGCCACAGCCCGAAGAACTGCTGGGAGCACACGAAGCCTTTATTGTCGAGCGCTGCCGCAATACGCCACGGCCCGCGGCTAAGGCGGCCGGCGTTGACAATCAGCTTTGGCTTATCCCAAGGTAGATAAATTGCGCTATAGAGAAGTCTCTCCGGTCGGCAATCGAGCCACACGGGACGAGCCGACACGAATTGTTTTGCTCCCCGGGCGGTATGCAATCCTCGCCTGTAGCCAGCATGACGTTGTGTGCTCCAGGCTGAATCTTGCGCTGACTTCCATTCAATCCCGCGGTGAATGGTGAAGTGATGGCCTAGCCGTGGTGCCGCTGCCAGGAATTGCCAGAGGGTCTGCAATGGGGGGACCCAAAGGTCACCCGACGCAGGTTCGTCGACTGGGCGTACGAGCTGCCGTTCCGTTGTCGTCTTGCCAGTCTGCAGGAAAGTCAAGCGGTCACGGTCGGACACCTCGGTGGATCGCAAGGTAATGATCGCCGGTGCTGGCGGCCTCGGTTCGCGAGCGACCAGTAGTGCCGATTCGATACCGGAAGCGCCGAAAATGCGATCCGGCAACTCGACCAGCTCGACATCGCCATAAAGCTTCTCGATCGTTCGCCGTTGTTCCGCAAACTGTCGATCCAGAATGAAGGGTCGCGGCAAGACGAAGGCGAGCGCGAGAGGATGGGCGTTGAGTGCGGCAGCCAGCACAGCTACTGGCTTGGAGTAGGATTTATTGGCGATGGGATACAGCGCTCGTTCGTTTACCGCAAACGACTCGAAGGGCGGGTTACAGAGAATGACATTCTGTCCGCGCATGCGCTCTGCCAACACACCTCCCTCAAAGAGATTAGTTTCAGCGATATGCCAGCCATTCTGGTTTGGGTAGTCAGCGAGTATCAGAGAGAGCGTCGCAACTTCGCACGCGAAGGCATCGACTTCGTCGCCGGAGAGACTGCCAACAAGAAAATCGTGGCGCTGCTGATCACTCCAATCGATCGGAAGCAAATCACGCACATGCCGCAAAGCCGAAACAAGAAAGGTGCCCGCACCGGCAAAGGGTTCATAGACTTTCAGATCTTCCGGACGGTGGCGATGAAGTTCCAGTCGGCTAACGGCATACTCGGCAAGCTGGCGGGGAGTGCTGTGGGTTCCAAAATGCTTTCGGGTCTCAGGAGTGACGAAGGTATTCTCGTAGACGAACGCCAAGTCATCCGATGAAATATTGGCGAAGCTGATACCGCGGCGTAGGCATTCCCATGCAGCTGTAAATGCAGCCGGAACGCTCTGCCGACCACCGATCGGAACTGACGGGAGCGAATAGTAGGATTCGATCGCTCGGAGAACAGACGAGAGATCGGCGGCGTTCCAACCCTGGGCATAAGGATGCTGGCGGTCCTGCAGGACCTTCGCCGCGAGTAGGCGAAACACTACGCGAAACAATAGTCGAGTCTCATGCTTCTTTCCTTTTTGCGCTTGTGATGCGGCTGTGAGCGCATCGATCAGCAGGCGGTCGAGCTTAAGATGGATCTCACCCTCGACAGCGGGCAGCAGTCCAATATCAACAAAATCGAGTTGGTAGCTCTGATCAATGGCGCCGATGGATTTCGCGCGGTGAATGGCATCCGGGGCCCAAATGGCCTGATGCCGTTCGAACAAAGCGGGCAGGTTGTCGGTAGATAGCCGCTCGATCACTCGCGGCGGTGCATCGCCACGAACCTGCCAAAGTGAGATCAGATCGTCTTCGATGACGAAGAGGAGTGGCGCGCCTAGCGCACGGTGCGCCTTGACGAGCTCCATCGTGTCGCCCTTACCACCCATCACCGCGGCGAGCGCCGCGGATCGATATGACGGCGGGGTCTGCGTAAAGGCAGCCAACAACACTGTCCTCGTTGAGTCCGCTGGATCGAGGACGTCGGCAAACGTGTAGTTGCGCACAACAGCTTCATCGCGATACCCCATCGAACGCGCTGCCGTAGCGATAATCTCGATTGCGCTCATGGTTACGCTCCCGTCATGCGGATGCGTTCTTCGAGGGAAGCGGAGTAGGGGGAAAGCGGAGCGTCTCCTGATTTTCGGCTCCGCCATCGGTCAAAAGCGCGTCACGCAGATGGCCGACTAACGGTCGCAACGGAACGACGAGGACAGGTTCCTCGAAAATGGCATTCTCAAGCTCCGGACGGATTTGGAGGCGGCCCTTCGCGAGATCGGCGATCAACTTGCTGCGTTCGAGCGTTGGCCACGAGACGGCATTGCATGCTTCGAACAAAGCGTCGGCAATGGTAGATAGCGCACCGACGCGAATAGAGAACCCGTCCGTCAGGACGCGCACGACCGCGACAGCGAGCAGATCGCCTGCTGTAAAGCACGGACTGTGACCTGAACCCCGACGCAAGGGGATCAACGCCTTTTTCCAATGACGATAGGTCTCCTGTGGGAGGACCATCGCATCGCGAAGCTGCCCAGGTGTATAGTAGACTGTCACCAAGAACCTTACAAGTCGTTGCTAACAACAAGTTAACATGTTACAATTCACGCTACAAGATGGAGAAAGGTACCGGACTCCCGCAGATCCGGTGCAGGTCGTCTCCGGTGCCGACTACAAGCGGCTTCATAAAATGGTTCAATAACTCAAGCCCCACCGGCAAGCACCCGTTCGGCCCGCTGACCCGCGCCGGCATCGCTCATCTCTACTTCGTGTCCATCCAACCTTCGAGGATGGCAATGGCCGTATTGGCCGAGCGTTATCCGAGAAGGCGCTGGCGCAAAGCATCGGCCAGCCAACCCTGATCGCCCTCGCCTACACCATCCAGCGCAAGCGGAAGGATTATTACGTGGCGCTTGTTTCCTGCCGGATGCGGCCATTGAGCAAGAGGCGTTCGCGGATAGACGGGGTCAAGAGTTTCATCTTCGTCTCCTTTCGCTTGAAGATTTCTCAAGACGCTGGAAACGAGAGCCGGGCGCATAAGTCGGCGGGCCCTTTAGGGTGGGAAACGAGCAACACGGGAGCGAACGCGAATGGAGCGGGCCGCCCATTGACCCGGCAGCGCGCCCCGCTAGATCGGCGTCAGACTTGAAAGCCAAGCGGAAGGAACGAAGCCTCTCGGCCCCCGCTCGTCGCGATGCCGCTCTCCTTGCGCTAGGATGGCGCCGAGAAAACGGGGAGCGCGGCGTGCCCAAACCAAGATTCTCTGAACGGCAGGGCCTCAACCAGATTCCGGAGATCACCTACCGCGACGAACTCCCGTCGCACCTGAAAGACGCCCTGATCGATCTCATCAACAACTACGTCGGCGCCAAGGTCATGATGGATGCCGCGCACAGGATCTTCAATAAGCACGGAATTTCCCCCTTCCCGCGAAAGTTTTCCAAAGAGGAAGGCATGTCCGACCACGACGTTGCCGACAAGGAACTGGAGGCATTTAGATCGGATGCTGCGTGGTACCAAGTCTACGATCTCGCCGAGCAGATCTATTCCGAACTTGTCTTCTATGAAGATGAATCTCGTCTTCCCGGCCTCGATGAGGAGCCGCGCGCCTATCCGATGCAGCAGGACATCACAAAATTCTTCGAAGTTGCCGGGATCGGCTGGAAGATGGATGGCGAGCGAATCGTCTCGCGCTTCGATCCTGCCTTCGAGGGTTCCGTGCGCGAAGCCGGGGAGGCGCTGAAGACCGCCGGCAGGGCGAAGGCCGCCACGCAGCTACGGGAAGCGATGGCAGCGCTCTCGCGCCGGCCGGAGCCGAACCTCTCCGGCGCCGTGTTTCATGCCATGGCGGCATTCGAGGCGCTGACGCGCGATGTGACCGGGCTGCAAAACGCCACAGTCGGACAGATCGTCAAAAAGCGTCCCGACCTCTTTCCGAAGCCGCTCGACACGTCGCT
>JADHLS010000161.1 GCA_016780605.1 Reyranella sp. | reverse complement strand
TCGGGATGACGGGGGGCCTAGACCGTCTTCAAGAACGCCTCGATATCGGCCGGCGTGTTCAGCGCCGTGCCGGTCATCTCCTTGTCGATGCGCTTCACCAGGCCCGACAGCACCTTGCCGGAGCCGCATTCGACCAGCGCCTCGACGCCCTGTGACTTCATGTATTGCACGCTCTCGCGCCAACGAACGAGACCGGTGACCTGCTCGACCAGCCGCTGCTTGATGGCATTGGGCTCGGTGATCTCCGAAGCGAGCACGTTGGCCACAAGGGGCACGCGCGGCGTGCCGAGCGTCACCTTGTCCAGCGCCTCCTGCATGGCATCCGCTGCGGGCTTCATCAGCGGGCAATGGAAGGGCGCGCTCACTGGCAGCAGCATGCCGCGCTTGGCGCCGCGCGGCTTGGCGGTCTCGATGCAGCGCTCGACGGCGGCCTTGTGGCCGCTCACCACGACCTGGCCGCCACCATTGTCGTTGGCGACCGTGACCACCTCGCCCTGCGCGGCTTCCTTGCAGGCCTCCTGGGCGGGCTCGAGCTCGATGCCCAGCAGAGCCGCCATGGCGCCCTCGCCCACCGGCACCGCTTTCTGCATCGATTGCCCGCGCAACTTCAGAAGCCGCGCGGCATCTGCAAGTTGCAGCGATCCTGCCGCCGTGAGCGCCGAGTACTCTCCCAGGGAATGGCCGGCGACGTGGCTCGCCAGGCTCGCCAACGGCTTGCCGCCGTCCTTTTCCAGGATGCGCATGACGGCGATGCTGACGGCCATCAAGGCCGGCTGGGCATTCTCGGTCAGGACGAGGTCCGATTCCGGCCCCTCGCGCATCAATTTCGACAGATTCTGCTTCAGCGCCTCGTCGACCTCCTGGAAGACGTCCCGGGCGATGGTAAAGGCCGCGGCGAGGTCGGCGCCCATGCCGACAGCCTGGGACCCCTGTCCCGGAAACACGAAAGCGCGACTCATGAGCCGTTTCCCCTGCGTTCTTGCCTTAAAGCGGCCTTTCCATACCCCACCCGAGGCAACGCCGGAACGCCTTGATTTCGGGGGATTTGCCTGTATAACCGCCGCTCTTCGGGGCCTAAATCGGCCCCGATCTCCTTGCCGACCCGACGCAATACCGCAAAGGGCCGGCTAGATCCGGGCGGTTGCCGGTCGACCCTCTTCCAAGCGAAGAGCCAGCACGACGAACGCCGGGTCGCTAACAGCCATAAGGAGCCGTTCGTTTCATGGCACTCTACGAGAATGTCTTCATCGCGCGTCAGGACGTCCCGACGACGCAGGTGGAGACCCTGACCACCCAGTTCTCCGAGCTGGTCACCGGGTTGGGCGGCACCGTCTCCAAGAAGGAGTACTGGGGCCTCCGTTCCCTCACCTATCGCATCAAGAAGAACCGCAAGGGTCACTACACCCTGCTGAACATCGATGCCCCGCCGGCCGCCGTTAAGGAGCTGGAGCGCACGATGTCGATCAACGAGGACATCATCCGTTTCCTCACCGTGCGCGTCGACGAGCTCGAGGAGGGCCCGTCCGCCATCATGCAGCGCAGCGCCGAGAAGGCCGACCGTCCGGGCGGCGATCGCGGCGACCGCTGGGGCGATCGTCCGCCGCGCCGCGAGCGTCCGCGCTTCGGCGATGAGGGCGCAGCACCGGTCGTGGCAGGAGAAGAAGAATGAGCGCACAACGTCGTCCCTTCACCCGCCGCCGCAAGAGCTGCCCGTTCTCCGGCGCCAACGCGCCGAAGATCGACTACAAGGACGTGCGCCTGCTGCAGCGCTTCGTCTCGGAGCGCGGCAAGATCGTGCCGAGCCGCATCTCGGCGGTGTCGTCCAAGAAGCAGCGCGAGCTCGCCCAGGCGATCAAGCGCGCCCGCTTCCTGGCGCTGCTGCCCTACCTGATTGCCTGAGGAGAGACGATCATGCCGATGAACGTCATCCTGCTGGAGCGCGTGCCCAAGCTCGGTCAGATGGGCGATGTTGTGAAGGTGAAGCCCGGCTTCGCCCGCAACTTCCTGCTGCCGCAGACGAAGGCCCTGCGCGCCACCAAGGACAACATCGCCTACTTCGAATCGCAGCGTAAGACGCTGGAGGCGCAGAACCTCGAGCGCCGCAAGGATGCCGAGGCCGTGGCGGCCAAGATGAGCGACCTCAAGGTCACCCTCATCCGCCAGGCGTCGGAGTCCCTGCAGCTCTACGGCTCGGTCACCTCGCGCGACATTGCCGACGCGGCCGCGGCTGGCGGCGTCAAGCTCGAGCGCAGCCAGGTCGAGCTCGACAAGCCGATCAAGGCGCTGGGCGCGCACAAGATCAAGGTCCACCTCCATCCGGAGGTCGTGGTCGAGATCAGCGCACTCGTCGCCCGTTCGCCCGACGAGGCCGAGTTCCTCGCCAAGGGCGGCACGCTGGTCGCCGAGACCGAACGCGCAGCGCTCGAGGCGGCGGAAGCCGCCCAGCGCGCCGCCGCCCAGGCGGCCGCCCTGTTCGAGGCCAAGCCCGCCGCCGAAGGCGAGGCTGCCGCCGAGACCACCGACGAGGCCCCGGCCGAGGAGGCCGCCGTCGAAAAGAAGTAACGAGCCCTCACGGCCCTCGTTCTGGCGCCTGTCACCGACCTCCGGTGGCAGGCGTTTTTCTTTGGGGGGTACAAGATTGGGGGACGCCGCGATTTCTACATTCGCCAGGCGGATTTAGCGTTCACCCCTTTGCCTTGAATTTGCCATCTGGATTAACATTTCAACTGAGGATAACGCCCCGAAGGGTTCGGCAATGCTGTTGGCTCGTGTTCTCGCCCGCGTACTGGGCGAAGGCCAGCTTTCAATCATCGACGCGGCCGGCAGGTGCCACCGCGTTGACGGCGCGCGACCGGGCCCCGCTCTTACTATTCGCGTTCACACCTGGTGGACCGGCATCAGGCTGGCGCTGCGACCAAGGCTCGCCCTCGGCGAGGCCTACATGGACGGGCTGCTGACGGTCGAAGGCGGCGACATCTACGACCTGCTCGACCTGCTCGGCCGCAACATGGCGGCCCTCGAAGCAACGCTCATGGTGAAGTGGTCATACACCCTGCAGCGCTGGCTGCGGGTGCTGGAGCAGTACAATCCGATCGGCAAGGCCGAGCGCAACGTGGCGCATCACTACGACCTCAAGGACCAGCTCTACGACTTCTTCCTCGACCGCGACCGCCAGTACTCCTGCGCCTACTTCAAGAACGGCGACGAGCCTCTGGAAGAAGCGCAGCTCCTGAAGAAGCAGCACATCGCCGCCAAGATGCTGCTGCAGCCCGGCCAGCGCGTGCTCGACATCGGCTCCGGCTGGGGCGGGCTGGGACTTTTCCTCGGCCAGCAGTTCGGCGTCGACGTGACCGGCGTCACCCTGTCGAAGGAACAGCACGCCGTCTCCAGCCGGCGCGCGCTCGAGGGCGGCATCGCCGATCACGTGCGCTTCAAGCTGCTGGATTATCGACAGGAGCCCGGCCACTACGACCGCATCGTCTCGGTCGGCATGTTCGAGCATGTCGGCTCGGCCCATTACGTGGAGTTCTTCACCAAGGTGAAGGAGCTTCTGGCCGACGACGGCGTCATGCTGCTGCATTCGATCGGCCGCATGGAGCCACCGGGCGGCACCAACACCTGGCTGCGCAAGTACATCTTCCCCGGCGGCTACACGCCCGCCCTGTCCGAGGTCCTGTCGGCGATCGAGAAGGTGGGCCTGTGGGTCACCGACATCGAGATCATCCGCCTGCACTATGCCGAGACCCTGCGCCACTGGCGCCAGCGCTTCCTCGCCAACCGCGACCGCATCAAGCAGCTGGCGGGCTACGACGACCGCTTCTGCCGCATGTGGGAGTTCTACCTGGCCGGCTGTGAGATCTCCTTCCGGTACATGAACCAGATGGTCTTCCAGCTGCAGTTGGCGCGCCGGCAGACCGCCGCACCGCTCACGCGCGACTACATGCTGGACGCGGAGAAGGGCATCAAGGTCACGCGGTCGATGGCGGCGGAGTAGCGCCGCCCGGAAGAGGACTTGTCCCCGGCTTTCAGGGTATTGTCCTGACCCAACCGTATTTGCGGTAGAGAACGTCCCCCTCGTTTTCATAAGAAGCTCTGCCATGGAGCCAATGAAAGACCCCTCGAACGTCACGCGCCTGCCTGGCGCCGAAGATGTCCGCCTGCGCGAGCCGCCGCACAATTTCGAGGCGGAGCAGGCGCTGCTGGGCGCCATCCTGATCAACAATGCCGCCTACCAGCGCGTCGCGGAGTTCCTGCGGCCCGAGCACTTCGCCGATCCGCTGCATGGCAAGCTCTACGATTCGCTGTCGAAGCTGATCGAGCGCGGCCAGATCGTCAGCGCCGTCACGCTCAAGACCTATGTCGAGCAGGACGAGGACATGAAGGCGGCGGGCGGTGCGGGCTATCTGGCGCGGCTGGCGGCGGCCTCCGTGCACGTGATCGACGCCGCGGCCTTCGGCCAGGCGGTGCACGACCTCTACCTGCGCCGCCAGCTGATCGACATCGGCGAGACCGTGGTCAACGGCGCCTTCGGTACCGGCGACGTCGATGAAACCGCGCTGAACCAGATCGAGCTTGCCGAGAAGAAGCTCTACGACCTTGCCAGCACCGGCCAGACCGAGGGCGGCTTCAAGGCGTTCCGCGTCGCGCTCACCGAGGCGACGGTGGCGGCCGAGGCCGCCTACCACCGGGTCGGCCAGCTGACCGGCGTTGCCTCCGGGCTGTTCCAGCTCGACCAGTTGCTGGGCGGCCTGCACAAGTCCGACCTGATCATCCTTGCCGGCCGCCCCTCGATGGGAAAGACGGCGCTCGCCACGAACATCGCCTTCAACGCCGCCCGCGCCTATCGCGAGGAGATCGTCGATGGCCGCCCCAAGGCGGTCGACGGCGCTGTCGTCGGCTTCTTCTCGCTCGAAATGTCGTCCGAGCAGCTCGCCACCCGCATGCTGGCCGAGCAGGCCGAGGTGCCGTCGGAGAAGATCCGCAAGGGCGAGCTGATCAGCGCCGACTTCGACAGGGTCCTGTCGGTCAGCCACGAGCTCGAGCATCTCAACTTCTTCATCGATGACACGCCGGCGCTGTCGATCGCGGCGCTTCGCACCCGCGCCCGCCGGCTGAAGCGCACGCATGGGCTCGGCCTGCTGGTGGTCGATTACCTGCAGCTGCTCTCGCCCTCGGGCAAGAACCGCCAGGACAATCGCGTGCAGGAGGTCTCCGAGATCACGCGCGGTCTCAAGACGCTCGCCAAGGAGCTCGACGTGCCCGTGCTGGCGCTGTCGCAGCTCAGCCGCGCCGTCGAGCAGCGCGAGGACAAGCGCCCGCAGCTCGCTGACCTGCGTGAATCGGGCTCGATCGAGCAGGACGCCGACGTCGTCATGTTCGTCTATCGCGAGGAGTACTACCTCACGCGCTCCGAGCCCGCGCGTCGCGCCGAGGAAAGCGACCAGCGCTTCAATGAGCGCCACGAAGCCTGGCGCCAGCGTTGCGAGCAAACCTACGGCAAGGCCGAGGTGATCGTGGCCAAGCAGCGCCACGGCCCCACCGGCATCGTGCGTCTGGCCTTCGAAGGCCAGTTCACCAAGTTCGGCAACCTCCCGGCCGACGCCGACGGCCCGGGCCCGGTGTTCGAATGAGTTGTCTTGCCGGACCGCGGGCCTCCAGGCCCGCTCATATCGTCGCATCGACCGAGAAGCTGCGGGCCTGGAGGCCCGCGGTCCGGCAAGAGTAGCTGCATGTCCCCCTCCGACGACGCCACCCGGCGCGCAGGCGCGATCCTGACGGTCGACCTCGGCGCCATCGCCGCCAACTGGCGAGGGCTGCGCGATGCCGGTCGCGCCTCGGCGGCGGGCGGCCGCCAGGTCGACTGCGCCGCGGTGCTGAAGGCCGATGCCTATGGCTGCGGCGCGGGGATCGTCGGGCCGCGGCTCGCGGCCGAAGGCTGCCGGCAGTTCTTCGTCGCCCATCTCGAAGAAGGCATCGCGCTCCGCAAGGCCATGCCCGAGCACCCGATCTACGTGCTGAACGGGCTTCTCGCCAACACCGACGCCGATTTCGTCGAGCACGACCTCACGCCGGTGCTGAACCATCTCGGCCAGCTCAACGCCTGGCGGGCCGCTGCCCAGCGCTTCAACCGGCCGCTCGATGCAGTGATCCATATCGACACCGGCATGCACCGGCTGGGCTTCAGTCCCGACGAGTCGCAGGTCCTGATCAACGAGCGCGGCCGCCTGCGCGGGCTCAGGCTGGCCCTGCTGATGAGCCACCTGGTGGCATCGGAGGAGCCCAACAACACCATCAATGTCGAGCAGCTCTCGCGCTTCCGCAGCTTCGTGAAGGCCATGCCGGGCGCGCCGACCTCGCTCGCCAATTCCTCCGGCATCTTCCTCGGGCCCGACTATCACTTCGACCTGCTGCGGCCGGGCGCCGCGCTCTACGGCATCAATCCCCTGCCCGGTCGCGACAATCCGATGCTGCCTGTGGTGACGCTGCAGGCCCGCATCCTGCAGACCCGGCAAATCGACGCCTTCCAGACCGTCGGCTATGGCGGGGCGTGGCGATCGGCCCGGCCGAGCCGCGTGGCCACGATTGCGCTCGGCTATGCGGACGGCTACTTCCGTATCCTGATCAACCGCACCCATGTCCACCTCGCCGGCCACCGCGTGCCCGTGATCGGCCGCATTTCCATGGATCTTGTGACCATCGACGTGACCGAAGTGCCCGAGCCCCTGTGCGAGACCGGCGCGCTGGTCGAGGTGCTGGGCCGGCACATGACGGCCGACGACCTCGCCGACCATGCGCGCACCAATGCCTACGAGGTGATGACTGCCCTGGGCCGCCGCTATGCCCGCGTCTATGCCGACGAGCCGGCGGGCGAACCCCAGAACGAGCCGGAGAACGCCGCGTGAGCATCCCCCTGGTCACTTTGCTGGGGCGCATGACGCTCGCCTTCCTGGAGGCGATCGGCGCGGTCACGGCCTTCGCCTTCCAGGCCGTGCGCTGCGCGCTCAGCCCGCCATGGTACAGCCGGCAGATCCTTCGCCAGATGATGGAGATCGGCTACTACTCGCTGCCGGTCGTGGGACTGACCGCCATCTTCACCGGCATGGTGCTGGCCTTGCAGAGCTACACCGGCTTTGCCCGCTTCTCCGCCGAATCGGCCATCCCCAACGTCGTCGTCGTGTCGCTGACGCGCGAGCTGGGGCCGGTGCTGGCCGCCTTGATGGTGGCCGGCCGCGTCGGTGCCGCCATGGCGGCCGAGATCGGCACCATGCGGGTCACCGAGCAGATCGATGCGCTCACCACGCTGTCGACCAATCCCTACAAGTACCTGGTGGTGCCGCGCCTGATCGCGGGCATCATTACCATGCCGATCCTGGTGCTGATCGCCGACATCATCGGCGTGCTGGGCGGCTTTCTGGTCGGCGTCTACAAGCTCGACTTCAACGACGTCGCCTATCTCCGCAACACCATCGACTTCCTGCAGTTCCAGGACGTCTTCTCGGGTCTCGTGAAAGCGGCGGTGTTCGGCTTCCTGATCGCGCTGATGGGCTGCTACCACGGCTACACATCCAAGGGCGGCGCCCAGGGCGTCGGCGCGGCGACGACCAACGCCGTGGTGTCGGCCTCGGCGCTGATCCTGACGTTCAACTACTTCATCACCGAAGCCTTCTTCGCCCGCTGATGTCCCCCAAGATCTCCCTGCGCGGCGTCGCCAAATCGTTTGGGCCGAAGCACGTCCTGCGCGGCATCGACCTCGACGTCGCCAAGGGCGAATCGATGGTGGTGATCGGCGGCTCGGGCACCGGCAAGTCGGTGCTGCTGAAATGCATCCTCGGCCTGATGCGGCCGGAGGCGGGCTCGATCAAGGTCGACGACCAGGAGACGGTCGGGCTGGCCGACAGCGGCCGCTCCCAGGTCATGCGCAAGTTCGGCATGCTGTTCCAGGGCGGCGCATTGTTCGATTCGCTGCGCGTCTGGGAGAACGTGGCCTTCGGGCCAATCCAGAGCGACGGCATGAAGCCTGCCGAGGCGCGCGAGGTGGCGATCGCCAAGCTCGGCAATGTCGGCCTGGCGCCCGAGATCGGCGAGCTGTTCCCCGCCGAGCTGAGCGGCGGCATGCAAAAGCGCGTGGCGCTGGCCCGCGCCATCGCCCGCGAGCCCGAGATCATCTTCTTCGACGAACCGACCACCGGCCTCGACCCGATCATGGCCGACGTGATCAACGACCTGATCGTGAAGTGCGTCAGCGACCTCGGCGCCACCGCGGTGTCGATCACCCACGACATGGCCTCGGCGCGCAAGATCGGCCATCGCATCGCCATGCTGCACGAGGGCAAGCTGATCTGGCAGGGCCCGGTGGCCGACATCGACCATTCCGGCGACGCCCATGTCGACCAGTTCATCCACGGCCGCGCCGAGGGACCGATCCAGATGCAGGTCAGGAAGCTCTGACCATGGCCCGCCAGCCCAGCCTTCCGCAGACCCGCCGCTGGTTCGCCGAAGAACTGCGCGCCATCGGACATCTTCTGGACGAGCGCGTGATCGACGCCTTCGCCGCGGTGCCGCGCGAGCGCTTCGCCGGTCCCGGACCATGGCGGATCCTGCACTTCGCCGACGGCTATTGGACGACACCCGATGCCGATCCGCGCCGGCTCTATCACAACGTGCTGATCGCCCTCGACGAGGAGCGCCGGCTCAATATCGGCGAGCCGCTGTTGTGGGCCCGCCACTTCGACCGGATCGCCGTCAAGGCCGGCGAGCGCGTGCTGCAGATCGGCACAGGCTCGGGCTATTACACGGCCGTCCTGGCCGAACTGGTCGGGCCGAACGGCCGGGTCGACGGCATCGAGATCGATGCGCCGCTGGCGGCGATGGCCGAGCGCAATCTCAAGGACTGGCCTGCGGCCCACATCACCGTCGGTGACGCGAGCGTCCCCGTCGACGGGCGCTGGGACCTGATCGTCGCTTTTGCCGGTGCGACGGCGCCACATCCCTGG
>JADHLS010000160.1 GCA_016780605.1 Reyranella sp. | reverse complement strand
CGCCGATCAGGCCGAGCGCTGTCAGGCCCATGAAGGTGCCGCCGAGAAAGAGGGCGGCGATCACGATGCCGAGCGTCTGCTGCCACAGCACGCTGGCGGCGACGCCCGCCGCCTCGACGAGGGCTGCCGCGGCGAAGGCGGGCAGGATGCCGATGCGCCGGCCGAGCGCGCCCCACAGCACGACCGAGGGAGCGGCGCCGAGGCCGACCAGTACCCAGGCGTAGGGCTCGAGATGGCGGATGGCGGGCGAGCCGCGCACGATGTCGATCAGGAAGGTCGCGGTGATGATGTAGCCGAAGCCGAACAGGAAATAGCCCGCGGCGAGGATCATGAAGGCGGCCGAGTAACGGCTGCGCGGAGCGACGGTAGCGCTCGCCGACGGACCGTTCTCGGCCGGCACCATCGCCACGACGGCGACGGCGGCGACCAGCGCCAACGCCGCGCTCGCGAGCCACATGCTCTGCCAAGCGTGGAGCGTGGCGACCAGCGCGGCCGACACCGCGATGCCGATGCCGACGCCGGAGAAATGCAGCGCCGACAGACCGCTGCGCCCGGCAGCGGCAAGGCGGTCGAGCACCAGGGCCGAGCTGAAGATCAGGCAGAAGGCGCTGGCGATGCCGGCGGCCAGGCGCAGCACGAGGAACAGCGCGAACGACGTCGTCATGGCCATGGCGGCGAGACAGATGACGTTGAGGGCGAGACCGAGCAGCAGCCAGCTGCGCCGAGAGCCCGGCAACCGCGCCGCCGCCAGCAGCGCGCCCGCGAGATAGCCGACGAAATTGGCCGACGCGATCAGGCCGGCCTCGGCCTTGCTGAGATGCAGCGCCTCGACCATGGGCGGCAGGATGGGCGTATAGACAAAGCGGCCGATGCCGATGCCGGCGGCCATCGCCAAAAGCCCGCCGAGGGCCAGGCTGAGGGGGGACCTGTTCATTGCGGAGGCGCACTCTGGGCGTGCGACCGCAGCGATGCAAACAGTGAGTGGACGGATTGCCGTTGGGCCTCGATCAGGCTCTACTGGTACGGGGACTGGGGGAGACGACTTCTGCGGGACTTCACGCTACGCGGTGCAGTGCTGGGCGCATTGCTCACCGTGCTGTTCACGACGGCCAACGTCTATCTCGGGCTCAAGGTCGGATTGACGTTCGCCACGTCGATTCCCGCCGCCGTCATTTCCATGGCCGTGCTGCGGCTGATCGGCACGAGCAACATCTTCGAGAACAACATCGTCCAGACGATCGTCTCCGCCGCCGGCACGCTGGCGGCGATCATCTTCGTGCTGCCGGGCCTCGTCATGATCGGTTGGTGGCACGGCTTCCCGTACTGGATGACGGCGGCCGTGTGCGCGATCGGCGGGACGCTGGGCGTGATGTTCTCCATCCCGCTCCGCCGCGCGCTGGTGACGGGGTCGGACCTGCCTTTCCCCGAGGGCGTGGCGGCGGCCGAGGTGCTGAAGGTCGGCGCGACTTCCCAGGAGGGTGCGCGGGAGAACGCGCTTGGCCTCCGGGTCATCCTGTGGAGCGGCATCGCCTCGGCGGGGTTCACCGCGCTCGGCGCCACCAAGCTCGTCCTGTCCCATCTCGCTGTCCGCTTCCGTATCGGCAGTGCGGCGAGCGGGCTGTCGGCAAGCTTCTCGATGGCGCTGATCGGGATCGGCCACCTGGTCGGGCTGTCGGTCGGCGTCGCCATGCTGCTCGGGACGGTCTTCTGCTGGGCCGTGCTGATCCCGTGGCTGACCGCGAAGATGGGCGGCTCGGCCGATGCGGCCGTGGCCAGCGTTTTCGGCAAGGAGGTCCGGTTCATCGGCGCGGGCACGATCGGCGTCGCGGCCCTGTGGACACTGGTCAAGATCATGGGCCCGATCACGCGCGGCATCGGCAATGCCCTTGCCGCCGCCCGGGCGCGCCGCGGCGGCGAGGAGCTCGATGTCACCGAGCGCGATCTGCCGATCGGTATCGTCGGCGGCACGATCCTGCTCTCGCTGGTGCCCATCGGCGCGCTGCTGGCGTGGTTCGCCGCGGGCGGGCCGGTGGCGGCGCATCCCGGCATCGTCATCACCGGCAGCCTGGTCTACGTCGTCGTCGCCGGTGCGATCGTCGCCGCGGTATGCGGCTACATGGCCGGCCTGATCGGCGCGTCCAACAGCCCGATCTCGGGCGTCGGTATCCTCGCGGTATTGGGTGCGGCGGTGCTGCTCGCGCTCTATTTCGGCCCCGTTGGCGATCCGGCCACGACCCGCGCGCTGATTGCCTATGCCTTGTTCACCACCGCCATCGTGTTCGCCGTCGCCACCATCGCCAACGACAACCTGCAGGATCTCAAGACCGGCCAGCTGATCGGCGCCACGCCGTGGCGGCAGCAGGTGGCGCTCGTTCTCGGCGTGATCTTCGGGGCACTCACGATCCCGTTGGTGCTCGATCTTTTGAACACCGCTTTCGGCTTCGCCGGCGCGCCGGGCGCGGGGCCACAGGCGCTGGTGGCGCCGCAGGCCTCGCTGATCTCCGCCCTGGCGACCGGCGTGCTGGGCGGCGAGCTCGACTGGGGCCTGATCGGCTTCGGTGCGGCCATCGGCGTAGTCCTCATCGCCATCGACGAGGCGCTGGGCCGGGCCGGCAGGATGCGGCTGCCGCCGCTCGGCGTCGGCATGGGCATCTATCTGCCGATGAGCATGACACTCCTGATCCCAGTTGGCGCCCTGATCGGGCGGGCATACGACCGATGGGCCGGGCGCCAGTCCAATCCGGAGTTCGCCAAGCGCATGGGTGTGCTGGCGGCGACGGGACTCATTGTCGGGGAGAGCCTGTTCGGTGTCGTCTTCGCCGGCATCGTCGGCGCCACGGGCAACGATACGCCCCTGCGCGTGGTCGGTGAGAATTTCGCCAGCGTGGCGATGATCGCCGCACCCATCGTGTTCTTTGCGGTGATCGCCCGGTTGTATGGCTACGCCAGACGGATGGCGGCTGGCTGACGCCCGTTCCGATTGACGCGACTGGCCGCCGCTCCTAGTTTGGCCGATCCATGTCCCAGATCGATCGTTCCCTCGCCGAGGCTGCGCGCGCGTGGCCATTCGAAGAAGCCCGCAAGCTCGTCGCCCGCATCGGCGGCAAAGCGCCGGCCAAGGGATACGTGCTGTTCGAGACCGGCTACGGGCCGTCGGGGCTGCCGCATATCGGCACCTTCGGCGAGGTCGTGCGCACCACCATGGTGCGCCAGGCCTTCAAGCGCCTGAGCGACGTGCCGACGCGGCTGTTCTGCTTCTCCGACGACATGGACGGGCTGCGCAAGGTGCCCGACAACGTGCCCAACAAGGAGATGCTGGCGGCTCACCTCGGCAAGCCGCTCACGGCAGTGCCGGACCCGTTCAGCAACGAGCATCCGAGCTTCGGCGCCGCCAACAATGCACGGCTGCGCGCCTTCCTCGATTCGTTCGGCTTCGAGTACGAGTTCCAGTCGGCGACCGATTGGTACAAGTCGGGCCGCTTCGACAAGATGCTGCTGGCCATGCTGCAGCACTACGACGAGGTGCAGGCGATCATGCTGCCGACCCTGGGCGAGGAGCGGCGGGCGACATACTCGATCTTCCTGCCGGTCTCGCCCAAGACCGGGCGCGTGCTGCAGGTGCCGGTGATCAAGACCGATGCCGGCGCGGGCACCATCGTCTACCGCGACGAGGACGGCACGATGGTCGAGACGCCGGTGACCGGCGGCAACGTCAAGCTGCAGTGGAAGGCCGACTGGGCCGGCCGCTGGTTCGCGCTCGGCGTCGACTATGAGATGTACGGCAAGGACCTGATCCCATCGGCTGAGCTCAGCGCCAGGATCGTGCGCACCTTGGGAGGCGAGCCGCCAGAAGGCTTCAATTACGAGCTCTTCCTCGACGAGGAGGGCAAGAAGATCTCGAAGTCCAAGGGCAATGGGCTCTCGGTCGAGGAGTGGCTGCGCTATGCGCCGCCCGAATCGCTGGCGCTCTACATGCAGCAGCAGCCCAGGCGGGCCAAGCGGCTCTACTTCGACGTGATCCCGCGCGCGGTCGACGACTATCTTGCGGCGGCCGAGAAGCTGCCGAAGGAAGAGCCGGGCAAGGCGCTGGAGAACGCGGCCTGGCACATCCATGACGGCAAGCCCGTCGATCATCATTCGGCCGGCGTCAATTTCGGCATGCTGCTCAATCTCGCGAGCGTGGCCCACACCGACAGCAAGGACGTGCTGTGGCAGTACCTGCGCCGCTACGTACCGGGGGCGACGCCGGAGAACGCGCCGTACCTCGACCGCCTGCTGACCGGCGCGGTGGCCTACTACCAGGACTTCGTGAAGGCCTCGAAGAAGTTCCGCCTGCCCGTGGGCAAGGAGCGCGAGGCGCTGCAGGATCTCGCCGAGACGCTCAGCAAGCTGCCGGAAGAGACGACGGCCGAGGCGATCCAGGAGGAAGTCTACGAGGCGGGCAAGCGCCACTTCGCCCAGGCCGAGCTGCGCCAGTGGTTCAAGACGCTCTACGAGGTGCTGCTGGGCAGCGAGCAGGGCCCGCGCATGGGCGCCTTCATCAAGCTCTACGGCCGCGACAATGTCGTGAAGCTGATCGAGCGCGCGCTCGCCGGTGAGGATCTCAGCCGTGCAGCGTAAGATGGCGGCCTGATGGACCAGGTCGTCTTCGATTATCTCAATCCCAAGGTCCCCACGGGCCTGCGCATCGTCGACGTGCCGCTGGTGCGCGCGACCGAAGAGTCGATCAAGGGCTACGGCGAGATCGCCGCGAGCCGCGACCATCGCATCGAGATCGTGCCCTGGCCGCTTGGCGGCTGGCGCAAGCTCGATGCCGGCACCGGCATCGAAGGCGGCACGACCGAGGGCATCTTCGCCTGCGCATGGCGCGGCAACGAGCTTCTCGGGCGCAACGAGGCGGTCGGCGGCCACTACGTCATCGGCTTCCGCGAGCGGCCCGAGCAGGCGGCGAAAGGCGTGGCGCTGGCGGGCGATCGCGTGCTGCTGTGGCATTGCAACTATCATCCCGACGGCGGCCAGCTCTTCTTCCCGCTCGACGGCAAGCCGTTCGTCGTGCCCGTCGCCAGGCCTGGTGACGACCTCAAGCCCGAGGACTTCATCGCGCTGTGGTCCGACGGCAGCTTCGGTATCTACATCCATCCCGGTATCTGGCACGAAGGTGTGTTCCCGGTGACGCCAACGGGCCGCTTCTTCGACAAGCAGGGCAAGGTGCACGCGCGGGTGAGCTGCGATCTCGCGAACGAGCTCGGCGTGCTGCTGAATGTGCCTTTGCCGCAAGCATGATTCCTCCCCAGCGAAGCTGGGGAGGTGTCGCCGTCGTACGGCGACGAAGGGGTCATAGACCTCATCACTGGTGCTCATGACCCCTCCGTCGGCGAAGACGCCGCCACCTCCCCTTCGCGGATTCCGCGAAGGGGAGGTAGGCTCACATCAACCCCAGTTGCTGGCGCGGAAGTCGACGACGAAGGACTGTGCCGGTCGCCACTTGTAGTCGCGGCGCTTGGCGGTGAAGGTCGCGGTCTGGTGCACCACGTTGTAGGCTGGATCCTCGCGCTCGAGGATCGTGAGCAGGCGGCGAAAGTCGCGGCGGCGCTGCTCGAGGTCGAGCCCGGCCTGCAGCGAGGCCATGAGCGGCGGGATCTCCTGGTTCTCCCATTGTCCGGCTTCCCAGGTCTGGCCGCCCGGAGCGTAGGCCGCGAGCGAGGCCACCGGGTCGTTGAACCACGATGAGTTCGAGTTCTCGCAGATGCCGCGCCCGGGAAAGCGGCCGATGATCTGGCCCCAGTTCTCCTTCATCTCGATCCCGACATCGAGGCCGACCGCCTTCCATTGCTCGGCCATGATCTGCGCGGTCTGCACCTGGTTGGCATAGTAGTTGTTCAGCATCTGGTAGGGCACCGGCGCGCCGTCGTAGCCTGCCTCCTTCAAGAGGCGCTTGGCCTCGGACGGGTCGTACGCCGGCACCGACCAGTCCGCCAGCAGCATCGGGCCGAAGAAGTCCCATTGCAGGCCCTTGGGCACCTTGGTGCGGCCGCCCCACAGCGCATCGACGATCGCCTGCCGGTCGACGGCGTGGGTCATGGCGCGGCGCACCCGCGGGTCCCGCAGCGTCGGATGGTGCTTGTCGAAGATGGTGAGCCGGATGTTCATGATCGGCCCGCCGACCACGTGCAGGCGCGGGCTCGACTCGATGGTCGCGATCTGGTCGGGCGGCATGTCGCAGGCGAAATCGAAATCGCCGGCGCGCAAACCGTTCACGCGCGACGCCACCTCGGGCACTTCGACGAAGCGGATGCGCCGGAGTGGCGGCCGGCCGCCCCAGTAGTCGTCGAACGCTTCGAGCAGCAGCTCGGCATCGGGTTTGTAGTGGACGATGCGATAGGGGCCGGTGCCGATCGGCTGGCGCGCCCAGTCGAGCCAGCTCCTGGCCTCGCCGAAGGCGCGCTGGGAGAAGATCACGCCGCTATTGCGGGTGAGACGGCCTTCCAGGGTGGCGTCGGCCACCCTGTTGACGAAGCGCACGGTGTACTTGTCGACGATCTCCATGCGCTCGAAACCGGGATAGGCCGCCATGGCGATCTTGGGTGCTTCCGGCGGCGGCACCTTGGTCGCGGCGCCCGGTGCGGTCGAGACCCACATGCCGCGCGTGTCGACCGAGCTGCCCGTCCACATGCGCTCGGGGCCGAAGCTGAAGGCCACATCCTCGGCGGTCATGGCATCGCCGTTATGGAAGCGCACATTCGGGCGCAGCGTGAGCTCGAGCGTGCGCGCGTCGATGCGCCGCCAGCTCTCGGCCAGGCCCGGCTGCAGCCTGAGGTCGCCGGTCCAGGCATGATCGGTCAGCGTCTCGGCGAAGGTATAGAAGACACGCTGGCCGACATTGGACTGCTCGCGCATCGGCTCCAGCGTGTTGGAGGTCGAGATCTTCTGCACCGCCACCGTGATCGAGGGGCGGGCATCGCCCTGGGCCAGGGCGATGCGAGGCAGGGCGAGGGCGCCGGCAAGGCCGAACGCGCGGCGGCGCGAGAAGGACATGCGCCGATGCTGACCGCAGTCGGTTACGGCTTTGTGATCGCCTGCGTCGTGACGGCGGACAGATAGGCGATCACCGACCGCACCAGCTCGTCCTCGAAGGCGCGGCTGGTGACGAAGGGCTGCTCCTCCATGATGGCGGCACGGATCGCGCCCATGACGCTGCGCGACAGCACGAAGATCTGCTCGCGCGTCAGCGCGGCGAAGATCGGCTGCGGCGCCAGGCCGACGCGGGCGCCTTCCTTGGCGATGAAGGCCATGACCGGCGCCATGATCTCCCTGGTGGCGCCCATCGACAGGATCGCCTGCGTCACCTCCTTGCGCGCGCGGCGGCGGCCGCCGAAGGCGTTGATCATCACCCGCACCATGGCGCGCACGCGCGCCTCGGGCGATGGATCGGCCTCGCTCTGCAGGGCGTGCCCGATCTCCGTCAGCGACGCCTCCATCTCGCGCCGGGCGAGCGCCAGCAGGATCGCGTTCTTGTCGGCGAAGTACTGGTAGAGGGTGCCGACGCTCACGCCCGCCCGCGCGGCCACCGCGTTGGTGTTGAAACCGGCCAGTCCGGCAGTCTCGAGAATCTGAGCCGCGCCTTCGAGAATCGCCGCCGCGGTCTCGCTGGCGCGCTTCTGGCGGGGAATTCTTCTTTTTATCTCAAAGACTTGACGGCGTGCGACCATGCCGGCCCTCCGGATGGAAAGGCGAGTAAGAAAACATGAGAATTGCTCATATATTTGTCGGAGGCAAATGGGGGCAGTCGCATGGACGAGCTCATGACCATCTACCTGATCATCGTGCCGCTCGTGGTGCTGGCGGGCGTGGTCGAGGCGCTATGGCTGCAGCGCACGCGCAGCGAGCCGTATGACTGGAAATCGTGGGGCTGTTCGCTGGCCGACATGGTCGGCCGCCGCGTGCTCGCCTACATCCCCTATACCCTGATCGCGCCGTGGCTTGGCTGGGTATGGGATCATCGATTGGCAACGCAGTCGCTCGCCAATGGCTGGTCGGTCCTGCTGCTCTTCGTCGGCCTTGAGTTCTTCTATTACTGGTATCACCGCACCAGCCACACGGTGCGCTGGTTCTGGGCGTCGCACTCGGTGCACCACTCGCCCAACCAGCTGACGCTGGCCGCCGCCTATCGCCTGGGCTGGTTCGGCAAGTTCACCGGCACGTCGCTCTTCTTCACGCCACTGGTCCTGCTGGGCTTCACGCCGACCGTGGTGCTGACCGCCCTGTTCCTGAACCTGCTGTACCAGTTCTGGCTGCATGCCGACTGGATCCCGCAGCTGGGCTGGTTGGAATACGTGCTCAACACGCCGTCTAGCCATCGCGTCCATCATGCGCGCAATCCGGAATATCTCGACGCCAACTATGGCGGCGTCCTGATCGTGTTCGATCGCCTGTTCGGCACCTACATTGCCGAGCGTACGGACGTGCCGTGCGACTATGGCACCGTCACGCCAGTGCGATCCTCACGCAATCCGTTGATCGTGAACTTCTCGCCCTGGATCGGGCTCGCCAAGGACCTGGCGTCGGCGTGCTCGCTGCACGAGGTCTGGATGTACCTGTTCGCTCCGCCGGGCTGGCGGCCCAATGGCGAAGGCCTGACCACCGCGGATATTCGCCGCCGGGCAGGCCTCGTCAGCAACGAGACCGCCCAGCCGGCGATCTCCTAGCCTCGCGTTACAGCTAGTAGCGGGGTGCCGTCGCGGCGCCGATGCCGGCGCCGGCCGCGCCGCCGATCAGGGCGCCCGGCAGGATGCCGATGGGCGTCAGGGCGCCGATCAGCGCACCGGAGCCCGCACCGATGCCGCCGCCGGTGACGGCGCGTTGGCCCCAGGTTTCGCCGCAGGCCGTGGTGCCGAGGAGGATGGCGGCCAGGACCAGGTACTTCGTCATTTTGTCGACCTCGTTTGGATAGTGGCGTCCTAGCATTACGTATCGACGCGCCGTTCGGGCTGTGGCCTAACTGTGATCGTGAAC